>NZ_CAXTAZ010000110.1:0-2183 GCF_964242715.1 uncultured Enterovirga sp. | reverse complement strand
GGCGTCTGGTACGGCAAGGGCCCGGGCGTCGACCGGACCGGCGACGTCTTCCGCCACGCGAACCAGGCCGGCACCGCGCAATATGGCGGCGTGCTCGCCCTGATGGGCGACGACCACACGGCCGAATCCTCGACGGTCGCGCACCAGTCCGAATTCGCCTTCGTCGACGTGATGAGCCCGATCCTGAACCCGGCGGGCGTGCAGGAGATCATCGATTACGGCCTGCACGGCTTCGCGCTGAGCCGCTTCTGCGGCGCCTGGACGGCGATCAAATGCGTCAAGGACAACATCGAATCGACTGCCTCGATCGACGGCAGGCTCGACCGGGTGAAGATCGAGATCCCGACCGATTTCGTGATGCCGCCCGGCGGCCTAAACATCCGCGTCCGCGACCCCTTCCTCGAGCAGGAAGCCCGGCTGCACGATTTCAAGCGCGACGCGATGCTCGCCTATGTGCGGGCCAACAAGCTCAATCACATCGTCCTGTCCGGCGGCCGCAACCCGAAGGTCGGCATCATCACGGTCGGGAAGTCGTATCTCGACGTGCGCGAGGCGATGGAGGAACTCGGCCTCGACGAGGTCAAGGCGAGCGACATGGGGCTCCGCCTCTACAAGGTCGCCTGCCCCTGGCCGCTGTCGCAGAGCGAGCTCGTCGATTTCGCGCGCGGGCTCGACCTCGTCCTCGTGGTCGAGGAGAAGCGCTCGCTGATCGAGGTCCAGGTCCGCGAGGAGCTCTACGGCACGGCGAACCAGCCGGTCGTCATCGGCAAGAAGAACGAGCAGGGCGCCTGGCTCTTCCCGGTGAAGGGCGCGCTCGACACGAACGAGATCGCGATCGCGATCGGCGAGCGGCTGCTTCGCTACCACACCAACGACGACCTCGCCGGACGCCTCGCCCGCCTCAAGGAGGCGCAGGCGATCCTCGCCGCGACCTCCGACGTCGCGGTCCGGACGCCGGGCTTCTGCTCCGGCTGCCCGCATAACTCCTCGACCAAGGTCCCGGACGGGATGCGAGCCTATGCCGGCATCGGCTGCCATTTCATGGCGCAGTGGATGGACCGCTCGACCGAGGGCTACACCCAGATGGGCGGCGAGGGCGCGAATTGGATCGGCGAATCGCCCTTCTCGAAGCGCGGCCACGTCTTCCAGAATCTCGGCGACGGCACCTACAACCATTCCGGGTCGCTGGCGCTCCGCTGGGCGGCGCACACGAAGACGACCGTCACCTACAAGATCCTGTTCAATGATGCCGTGGCGATGACCGGCGGCCAGCCGCATGAGGGCTCGCTCACCGTCGACATGATCGCCCGGCAGGTCTCGGCCGAGGGCGTCGAGCAGATCCGGCTCGTGACCGACGAGCCCGATAAATACCCTTCCGGCGTGCGCTGGCCGGCCGGCCTCACCATCCACCACCGCGACGACCTCGACGCCGTCCAGCGCGAGCTGTCGGAGGTGCCGGGCACCTCGGTCCTGATCTACGACCAGACCTGCGCCTCGGAGAAGCGACGCCGCCGCAAGCGCGGCGCCTTCCCGGATCCGGACAAGCGCGTCATCATCAACGACCTCGTCTGCGAGGGCTGCGGCGATTGCTCCGTCCAGTCGAATTGCGTCGCCGTGCAGCCGCTCGAGACCGAGTTCGGCCGCAAGCGCGTCATCGACCAGTCGAACTGCAACAAGGACTTCTCCTGCGTGAAGGGGTTCTGCCCCTCCTTCGTGACCGTGCATGGCGGCAAGCCGAAGAAGGCCGAGCCGACGGCCGTCGCGGCCGGAACCGCCGCCCTTCCCGAGCCGCTCGTCCCGTCGATCGACAAGACCTTCAACGTCATCGTGACGGGTGTCGGCGGCACGGGCGTCGTGACGGTCGGCGCCATTCTCGGCATGGCGGCGCATCTGGAGGGCAAGGGCCTCGGGCTGATCGACATGGCCGGCCTCGCCCAGAAGGGCGGCGCCGTGATGAGCCATCTCCGGCTCGCCAACCACCAGGACGACATCACCTCGATCCGGGTCACGGCCGGACAGGCCGACCTCGTCCTCGGCTGCGATCTCGTCGTCACCGGCTCGAAGAAGGTGCTGGGCGCGATCACGTCGGGCCGGACCGCGCTCGTCGTGAACACGGCCGAGGTGATGCCGGGCGATTTCGCCCGCAACGCCGATTACTCGCTGCCGGCCGAGCGCCTGAAGCG
>NZ_CAXTAZ010000109.1:0-2350 GCF_964242715.1 uncultured Enterovirga sp. | reverse complement strand
TTGAGTTGAACCGCTCCGTTGCTGGCTGTTCTGAACTCCCGCATCCAGGATGCGATCTCCCCGGGCGACAGGAGGAGAACGCCCGCAGCTCCCATGCCACCCGCGTTGGCAACGGCGGCGGATAAGGAGGGCGGGCACGCGCCCGCCATCGGCGCGAGTAGGATCGGAACTTGCAGCCCGAAGCGTTGGCAGAACGCGAAGGCTCGGTTCAGCGTGTCCGACATGAGCAACTCCTCACGGCAGGCCTACCCGGTGCAAAGCCGATCGAAAAGCCGATGCCATGTCCTGTGAGTCAGCGAGCGTCAGCGACGTTTCCACAGGTAGCGCTACTCCCGTCCTAGTCGCGCCATGAGCGGACTCCAGGTGCACGCCCGAAAGCGGACGCGACCAGCGCAACTCGCTTTCAGCCGCATGCAGACTCAGCCATTTATGTGAGAGACGTCACCGCGACGCACGGGGATAGCCTTGATCTCACTGCGAAGGCTCGGTGTCCTCGGCCTCATGGTTGCGGGATTGAGTTTCACCATTGGCGCAGTTTGCGTAACGTCGATGCGCGTCGTCACGGACGCGAAAGAGATCGCAGGATCGCAGCCGTATTGCATCCAGGTCGCCGGCAGGGACTCCGCCGACTACCGGCCGGCCCGATCGTGGTTCGATCTTTCCATCTTGGCGATGCGGGCGGAGGCCTCCGGCCCACTCTACCTACAGCACCATGCCGTCCTCGTCGTAGGAGAGGCCACCAAGCCCCGATTGTATCACTGGTCGTACTGGCGCGGGCGCTTCGAAGATGGCGTGCTCAACGGGGGAATAGTGGACCACGGGCCTACCGTGACCTGCCTACCAGTGCAGGACTTTGCCGATGGACAACCGCTACTCTTCCCCGAACCTCTCCACGAAAACTACGTCAGGTACTCCCCGCACGACGCCTATCGCATTCCGGTTGCCTGGCAAGCGAGGTGGAGCGGAGGGATGAGCCGTACCCTATCGCTGGCGACGGCATCACCTGATTTTCAGCCCCTGGACCGACGGTGGAGCGAACTCACGCCTGGACAGCGCGACAGCAGCTGGGTTTTCGTTCAATGGGACCCGAAATGGGTCCTGGAGTTGATCAAGGACGGCCCTCGGGGTGACGTATCCGAACAAGGCGTCGAGCTGGGCTTATGTAGAACAACGACCGTGACGCGCGGCAAGGACGAGAAGAAATACATCAGCCGACGCTACGTCGCCCTTACCGACGGCCCGGCCCTGGGTGACGCCAACATCACGGTCATCGACTGCTTCTCGCCATCCGAAGCCTTTCCTGATTCCTGCCAGCATCGGTTCATCAATCGAGGCCGGCACTTCTACTTCAGGCACGCACCATCGAACGTCCCCGACTGGCGGAACATGCAGCGCCGTGTCTTGGAGCTGATGACGTCGTTCGAGGTCTCAACTAACGCGTCATGATCCCATGGCCCGAAACGGCGCGAAGCGAACCTGGATTAGGACTTGCTGGTTACCTCTCGAATGGTCACGGGCGGCGCACTGGCCAGGTCTGCTGGCCGGCCGCTTCCGATCCAGCGTTCTTGTTCTTTCGTCTGGATGGCTCCGGGTCGGACAGCTCGGACCGCTGCAATCGCGTCGGCTGGCCGGCTTCCGAGTTCCACGAGCAACCGCGCCGCAATTGTTCCGGCGCGACCGAGTCCGCCCTTGCAGTGGACCAGGATCTTGCCACCCGACTTCAGGATGGCATGCAAACGGGCCGAGTGACCGGGCCAAATGAGGTCGAACTCGGCGTCCGGAGCGGTCACGTCCGGGATCGGTAAGTGGAGCCACTCCATCCTGCGCCGACGGACATTGTCCCCGAGCCCCTCGATCTGCAAAGCCTTCAGCTCGGCCGGCTCGATCAGGGTGACAACGGCCGCCGCGCCCCAGGCCGCGATAGCGTCGAGGTCGACTGCCAGATCACGGTCGTGCCTACCGCTCCACGCGTTCACCTGCTTCTTGCCGGGCGCGAAGGTGATGCCAATGCATCCGCCCGCTGGTGGCGCGACCTCTGCGATACGGAGAGGCGAACTCTGGCTCATCATTCGGTCCTTGCAGCTGGAGGAATGCCAACAAGCGAAGCGCGATGTGGTTTGGTCGCCGAGCGCGCACATCAAGGTTACTCGTCACTCGGCGGGAGGCACGACCGAGCGGCATCCATAGCGGCTTCGGTCGGCGGGCCGCTATGGCGTAGCGACTCTTCAGCGCGAGAGGGGCGACAGGAGCCAACCGAATAGCCGAACCGGCGCGAACCGCCGTTGCTGGTGCGAGGCTAGAGCGGGTTCAGCTCTTTCCGATTCGAAGCGGGATTCACGGCTGGGGTTTG
>NZ_CAXTAZ010000108.1:0-2676 GCF_964242715.1 uncultured Enterovirga sp. | reverse complement strand
CCGAGCCAGCGCGAGTTGACGTAGTACTGGGCCGAGCGCTTGGCGGCCTCGGCGACGGCGTCGGACGCCTGCCGCTTGGTGCCGACGAACAGCACGCGGCCGCCCTTCGCGACCGTGTCGCTCACCGCCTGCAGGGCCCGGTGCAGCATCGGCACCGTCTGCTGGAGATCGATGATGTGGATGTTGTTGCGGGTGCCGAAGATGTAGGTCGACATCTTCGGGTTCCAGCGGTGCGACTGGTGGCCGAAATGCGAGCCGGCTTCCAGGAGCTGGCGCATCGAGAAATCGGGAAGGGCCATGAGGTGTTCTCTCCGGTTATGCCGCCGCGGAGCGTTGGTCCGGCGAATGCCGGACACCGGGACGCCTCATTGAATCATGAGGCCAACTCCGCGTGTGGGATGGGCGGGCATATACGGGCGCGGCGCCCGCCTGACAAGGCGTCGCGCGTGCGGCCTCGGGCGATCAGCCGCCCGTGTAGCGCTGCACGGTGTCCCGGGCGACCTGCTGCAGGAAGGCCGCGGTCGCGGGATCGAGGATCCCGATCGACGGCATCCCGGCCGAGGCGTTGCCGACCGGCGACTTGCCGAAGAGCGCCGCATAGGTCGTGACGGCGGCGAGGTAGGTCCCGGCGAGCGTCGGGTGGCGCTTGTCCGGCTGGTAGAGGGCGATGTCCCGCCGGCGGGCGATCGCCTCCGCGAAGGCGAGGCCGGCCGGGATGACCAGCATGCCGTTCCGGTTCGCCTCCTCCGTATAGGCCTGCGCGAGCTGGGCCGTCATCTCGGGCTTGTCCTCGTAGGCCCAGGTCATGAACAGCACCGGCTCGGCGTTGCGGGCCCTGATCGTGTCGCCGTGCTTCTTCACGAAGTCCCGGAAGAGGCCCGAGAGCTGCGGATGGACCGGGCATTGACTGCAATCGTTCATCACAACGACGTCGAACGGTTTTGCGAAGTCGTTGAAGACGACGTTGTTCGCCTCGTCGAACGAGTACGAGGCCATGCCCTTCCCGAAATAGCCTTCCATGTCGTGCCAGTTCAGGCCCGACCCGGAGATGGTGACCGACGTGCCCCGATACGCCTTGGCATTGGCCGGGTCGGCCTTCCTGGCGACGTCCAGGAAATAGGAATGCATGCTGTTGTTGTAATAGTAGAAGCTGTTGCCGACGAAGAGGAACGTCTTCGGCGCCTCCTTGAGGCTCGTCACGGTCGGTCGGGTCTGCGCGCTCGCTGCCGCGGCTGCGAGAAGTGCGACGAGACCGATGGCGCCTCGAATGACCTGTCTCATGGATGTTCTCCCTGTTGCCTGGTCAGCGGGTGAATTCGGCGGGCAGATCCCGGAGCATGTCGGCCACGCGCTGCCGCGCGGCCTCTCCGAGCGGGCGGACGGGACGGGGCGGCATCGCCCGCATTCCCCGCAATTCCGCGATCGCGTGCACGACGCGGTAGCTGGTGAGTTCGCGGAAGAGCGCCCAGACCGGCTCGAGACCCGCATGGATGCGGCGTGCCTCCTCGGCGTCGCCCGCCTGCGCGGCCCGCACCAGCTTCAGGCATATCTCCGGAAGGGTCCCGCCCAGCACGCTGTAGAAGGCGTCGGCTCCGGCCAGCAGCCCCTCGGTCGCCGTCCAATCGCCGCTGATGCCGACCGAGAAGCCGGGATCGACCTCGGCCCGCAAGGCGGCAATGCGTAAGCCCGGCTCGCTTCCGCCCGGCGCCTTCACGGCAACGATCCCGGCAACCCGGCTCAGCCGGCCGACGAGCGACGGGCTGAAGGTGAAATGCGTGGTCGCCGGGTTGTCGTAGATGCAGAGGGGCAGCCCGCTCTCGCGCGCTACCGTCTCGAAATGCGAGAACACCTCCTCGTCCAGGAGAGGAATGTAGGAGACCGGGGCAAGAAGCCCGGCCGTGGCGCCGGCCGCCTTCGCGTCCTGTGCGAGGCGCACGGCCTCGTCGGTCCTGAGCGCCCCGATCCCGACCAGGACCGGCACGCGTCCGCCCGCCTCGTCGAGGGCCGCGTCGAGCACGAGCCGACGCTCCTGCCGGGTCAGATAGGCGTAGGACCCGGTGCTGCCGAGGAGGCCGATCGAGTCGACGCCGGCCGCGACCAGGGGCGCAACCAGCTGCCGAAGCGCGACCGTATCGACCGCGCCGGCCTCGTCCATGGGCGTGATCGGGAAGGCCGAGAGGCCGGTCAGGCGAAGCATCATGTTTCCTCCGGTCAGGACCGCGCGACCTCCCAGGTCGTCGTGCCGTCCTTGTTGTCCTTCAGCGCCACGCCCATGCCCTTCAGCTCGTCGCGGATGCGGTCCGATTCGGCCCAGTCCCTGGCGGCGCGGGCAACGAGGCGGCGGTCGATGCGGGCCGCGATCTCGATCGTGTCGACCGGCGGCGATGCTTCGCCGAGTTCGCCGCGGAAGCCGAGAGCGTGAAGCGAGTCCCGTAGCGCGCTCGGGTCATCGCCATGCGAGAGCGCGTGAAGCTCGGCCAACACCTTCGGCGTGTTGAGGTCGTCGTGGAGCGCGGCCAGAACCGTCGGCGCGAAGACCTCTGGCGCGTCCGGATCCGGGCCGGGCTCCCGGAACCAGGACGCGAGCGTCCGGCTGCTCTCCTCGAGCCCCCTCACCGTCCAGTCGATCGGTTGCCGGTAATGCGTCTTCAGCATGTTGAGCCGGATCACCTCTCC
>NZ_CAXTAZ010000107.1:0-2752 GCF_964242715.1 uncultured Enterovirga sp. | reverse complement strand
CTGAGGCCGTGAGAATGGGCGACGCTGGCCGCATGCAGGCCTGGGCCGGCCAATCTGCTGCCCTGGCAAGAGCGGAGCCCGCAGGTGACGTCGTGCAAAGGCTCTGGACCGAGGCTCGCGCCATTCTCACCTGAGGCTTCGAGAGATATCCAGACCTATCGATCGGAAGGGACTCCGGCCCGAAGGGCGGATCTAACATCGGCTTTCGGGCAGGCACCTGGAGTCCGCTCCTAGCGCAGCTGAGACGCTGGCGCGCAAATGACTGCCCTACTTCAGCGCCAACCCAGCGCAGGCGCTACGTGGGTCAGGATGGCCTCGATCACGTGGGCGTTGTAGGCGACGCCGAGCTGGTTCGGCACGGTCAGGAGCAGCGTGTCGGCCTCCGCGATCGCCTCGTCGGCGCGCAGCTCCTCGATCAGCCGGTTGGGCTCGGCGGCGTAAGACCGGCCGAAGATCGCCCGCATGTCGTCGATGATGCCGATCTGGTCGCCGCCCCGGTCCCGCCCGAAATAGGCGCGGTCGCGATCGTCCACGAGGGCGAAGATCGAGCGCGAGACCGAGACGCGCGGCGCGCGGCCGTGGCCGGCCTTGTCCCAGGCCTCGCGGTAGAGGCGGATCTGCTTCGCCTGCTGGACGTGGAACGGCTCGCCGCTCTCGTCGGCCTTGAGCGTCGAACTCTGCAGGTTCATCCCGCGCTCTGCGGCCCAGACCGCCGTGGCATTCGAGGCCGAGCCCCACCAGATCCGCTCCCGCAGCCCTTCGGAATGCGGTTCGATCCGCAGGAGGCCCGGCGGGTTCGGAAACATGGGCCTGGGGCTCGGGCGTGCGAAGCCTTCGCCGCGCAGCACGTCCAGGAAGGCCTCCGCGTGACGACGCCCCATGTCGGCGTCGGTCTCGCCCTCGGCCGGCGCGAAGCCGAAATGGCGCCAGCCCTCGATCACCTGCTCGGGCGACCCGCGGCTGATCCCGAGCTGCAGCCGGCCGTCGGCGATGAGGTCGGCCGAGCCCGCATCCTCGGCCATGTAGAGCGGGTTCTCGTAGCGCATGTCGATGACGCCGGTGCCGATCTCGATGCGCCGGGTCCTGGCGCCGATCGCGGCGAGCAGCGGGAAGGGCGAGGCGAGCTGGCGCGCGAAATGGTGGACGCGGTAATAGGCGCCATCGGCGCCGAGTTCCTCGGCGGCGACGGCCAGCTCGATGGATTGCAGGAGAACGTCGGCGGCGGAGCGCGTCCCGGACTGGGGCGAGGGCGACCAATGGCCGAACGACAAAAAACCTATCTTCTTCATGATATTGGCCTAACCAAAAAGGGGAGCGCAGTGGAGCCTGGCGATCCAACCTGCGAGGTCGGCTGGCCGATAAGCCCGCTTCCGGCCTGGTGCGCTTGGGAAGCGATACATGCACTCACCCCGACGGCCGTGGCGACTCCACGTCGGACAGCGACATCGAGAGAGGTGAGCGGCCAGCCTAACGCCGGCCGCCCGCAGATGCGTCAGGCCGCCTTCGGCAGCCGCTCGGCGGCCATCGCGGCCTGGACAGCGGCGCGGGTGCTGACGCGCTGACTGAACTCGTTGAGGCGCGACCAACGGGCAAGGTCGACGCCAAGTTTCGGCGCCCAACTCAGCACCACGAAGACATAGGCGTCAGCGACCGTGAAATCCGGGCCGGTGAGGTAGGGGCGTCCGTCGGCGAGCGCATTTTCGACCACGTCGAGCTTGCGGCCGATATTTGCAACTGCCGCCTCGCGCGCCTCGGCCGCAAGCGCCGGATTGAAGAGTGGCCCAAACGCTTTGTGCAGCTCGGCCGAGATGAAGTTCAGGTGCCCGTTGAGCCGCGCTCGCTCGACGGTGCCTGCGAGGGGCGCGAGCCTGCCGGGTGCGTGCTTGTCCGCGAGATACTGAACGATGGCCGCGCCCTCGGTCAGGACCTCGCCGTCATCGAGCTGAAGCGCCGGGACGTAGCCCTTCGGGTTGATGGCGGTGAAATCCGCGCCAGATTCGGTTCTCTTGGTCTTGAGGTCGACAGCTTCAAGCGTGAAGGGGAGGCCGAGCTCGCGCAACACGATATGCGGCGAGAGCGAGCAGGCGCCCGGGGAGTAGAAGAGCTTCATGGGTGTCTCCAGTTGCGATGTGACGGAGAGGTAGAAGGGACCGTAACTTTTTGAAACCGGGTAACTTCCGGTGACCGACGCTTTTCAGTATCGTCGGAGAAACTAGGTTGCTGTCTCGTACCCAGGTGAGTGTGATGGCTCTGAAGCTGAGGAAGAAGGTTCCGCCGCCGCCGGGCTGTCCGATGTCGGCCTGCATGAGTCTGCTCGGCGGGGTCTGGACGCCGGAGATCATCTGGAACGTGAGCGAGGGGCCGCGCCGCTTCTCCGAGCTGCGCCGCGCGATGCCGGCGATTTCGGCCAAGGTGCTAAGCGGGCGGTTGAAGGACCTCGAAGAACGCGGCGTTCTCTCCCGCGCCGTGCTGCCGACGACCCCGCCAAGCGTGGAATATGCCCTGACGGATCTCGGCGAGGATCTTATCCCGGCTATCCGGGCGATCGTCGAGGTCGGCTCGAAGTTGCATCTCCGGATAACATCGGAGGCGGCGAGCTGCGCGGCTCAGGGAGAACCTCTTCCTGAGAAGATCGTGCCTCTGCCGAAAGTGGAAACCGCGAATGTCAGGTTGTGGGCGAGTACCTGACGTCCGGAGTTGCCGCACAGCGGAATCAGGACACGCTCGACGCAAAGTTCCAGAGTAAACGCTT
>NZ_CAXTAZ010000106.1:0-2864 GCF_964242715.1 uncultured Enterovirga sp. | reverse complement strand
ACCGGCAGGTTCTCGCAGCCGACCGGACCGTCGATCACGACCTGCAGGCCCTTCACGGCCGTGAAGACGTACACGGCGCCCCAATAGCCGCCGGCGCGATCGTGGTCGGCGACGAGCATCAGGCGGTCGCCATCGCGGCGCGGGCCTGGGCCGCGAAGGCCCACCATCCGCCGGCAGCCGGGGCCGGCTGGGCCGGGACGCCCTCAGGGCGGGAAGACGAAGCCGGCGACGCGGCCCGGGAGGTCCCCGCGTCGGCTTCCGGATTGTCTCGCTGCGCCCGCAAGGACGCGTGGCCCATCGGGCAGGACAGGGTCTTGCTCATCAGATCATCGCCTCCGAGGACCGTTGCTTGGCAAGTCGGGCGAGCGCCTTGCGGGTCTGCTCGCGGAATTCCGGCCGGATCACCGGCGGCTCCTGGTAGATGCCGGCCGTGTCGCCAGACCCGATGCCTTCGAAGAATTCCTTCATGGCTTCGAAGCGCGGCCGCGATCCCATCGCGGCGTTGACGACCTGCGCGAGCGAGCCGGCGCCGGCAGCGCCGAAGAGAGGCCGGGCCGAGATCAGGTTCGTGAAATAGAGCGCCGGGATCGCGGCGGTCTTCGCCTTCTGCACCACCGGCGTCGTACCGATGGCGAGGTCCGGCTCGAAGGTGGCGAGCGCGGCCAGATCCTGTTCGAGCGAGGCCCGGTATTGGACATGCGTGCCGCGCGCCTCGAGCCAGGCTCGGTCCGGCGCCGACCAGGGCGTCGCCGGACAGGCCGTTCCGACATAGGGCACCTCGGCGCCGCTCTCCACGAGGAGGCGTGCGACCAGGAGTTCGGAGCCTTCGTAGCCGGAGAGCGTGATGCGTCCGCGGATCGGCGTCCGGGCGAGCGCAGCCCGAATCGGCGGCAGCAGCTTCGCCTTGGCAGCCTCGATCGTCTCGGCCGGCACGCCGCAGGCAATCCCCACCGCTTCGAGCCAGTCCGCCGTGCCGTCATGCCCGACCGGCCCCGATGGCACGATCGGCCGGCCTGCCGCCTCGAATTCGCGGATCGAGGCCGTGTAGAAGGGATGGATGGCCGCGACCGCGGCGCAATCGAGCGCGGCATAGAGCTCGCGCCATTCGCGGGTCGGCACGGCGGGGCCCGCCGCCAGCCCGAGCGGCTCGAGCAGCCCGCCGATCACCATCGGGTCGGCCGGGAACATCTCGCCGAGCAGCGTCACGGTCGGGCGCTCCCCGCGCGGGGCCCGAGGGGCCGCGACGGGGCCCTGCTCGGCCTCGGTGCGGGCGTAGTTCAGCATGGCGCCGGCCAGGACGTCCTTGGCCTCGGCATGTGTCGGGACCCCGAAACCCGGCACGTCGATGCCGATGATGCGGACCCCGTTGATCTCCTTCGGCAGGAGCCGGAGCGGCACCCCGGACGCGGTCGGGACGCAGAGATTGGTCACGACCACGGTATCGTAGAGGTCGGGATCGGCGAGCTGGAAGACGGCCTCGCGGATGTCCTCGAACAGCTTGCCGGTGACGAGCGATTCCGAATTGAACGGCACGTAGCCGACCGTCCGGCGCGCGCCGTAGAAATGCGACGTGAAGGTCAGGCCGTAGACGCAGCAGGCGGAGCCCGAGAGCACGGTCGCGGTGCGCCGCATCCGCAGACCGACGCGAAGCGAACCGAAGGCCGGGCACATCGATTGCGGCTGGTCGTGCGGCCCGACCGGATAATCGGCCGCGTAGCGGTCCAGGATTTCGCTCTTGCCCGCCGCGGAGGCGGCGGCGCGCATCTCGTCCCGGCCGGCGTGACAGCCGGAGGCCGCGCCCGTCGTATCGGGAGGCGATCCACTCACGGCGTCATCCTGAGGAGTCCGCGCAGCGGGCGTCTCGAAGGACGGGCCGGTCGTGCGTGCTTCGAGACGCGAGCCCTCGGGCTCGCTCCTCCGCGTGACGCCGTGAGAGATGATGGTGTGGGTGCCCACCGCCGTCACACCGCCTCGTAGACGATTTCGAGCGAGGGCTTCACGACGTGGGCGACGCCGCACATCTCTTCCATCGTGGCAGGCTGGAGGACGTAGTCGCGGCCGGTCGTGTGGCTGTCGAAGAGGTCGAGCAGGCCGTCGGGCGAGAGCGGCGTCGGGCGGAGCGGCTGGGCGGTGTCGACATTGGAGGCGAGCTCTTCGAAGAGCGGCCCCCATTCGGTGCCCGGCATGCCCACGATCTGGTAGTTCGCGCTCTTGCGGCGAATGTCCTCGTTCGCCGGAATGGCGGCCAGGACCGGGATCCCGACCTTCTCGGCGAACGCCGCCGCCTCGCCCGTGCCGTCATCTTTGTTGATGACGATCCCGGCGACGCCGACATTGCCGCCGAGCTTGCGGAAGTATTCAACGGCGGAGCAGACGTTGTTCGCGACGTAGAGCGACTGGAGGTCGTTCGAGCCGACAACGATCACCTTCTGGCACATGTCCCGGGCGATCGGCAGGCCGAAGCCGCCGCAGACGACGTCCCCCAGGAAGTCGAGCAGGACGAAGTCGAAGCCCCAATCGTGGAAGCCGAGCTTCTCGAGCAGTTCGAAGCCGTGGATGATGCCGCGCCCGCCGCAGCCGCGCCCGACCTCCGGGCCGCCGAGCTCCATCGCGAAGACGCCGTCGCGCTTGAAGCAGACGTCGCCGATCTTCACCTCTTCGCCGGAGAGCTTTTTCTTCGACGAGGTCTCGATGATGGTCGGGCAGGCTCGGCCGCCGAAAAGGAGCGAGGTCGTGTCGCTCTTCGGATCGCATCCGATCAGCAGCACCTTCTTGCCCTGCTGGGCCATCATGTAGCTGAGATTGGCGAGGGTGAAGGACTTGCCGATGCCGCCCTTGCCGTAGATCGCGATGATCTGCGTCTC
>NZ_CAXTAZ010000105.1:0-4432 GCF_964242715.1 uncultured Enterovirga sp. | reverse complement strand
CTCGTGCGCCGCAAGGGCCGCGTCTACATCATCAACAAGACGCAGAAGCGCTACAAGGCCCGGCAGGGCTGAGCCAGCCTCGCGCCGGCTCGTCCGCCGGACGAACCGCGCGGAGACGCAAGCGCAGTGAACCTGGCCGGCAGCGATCGTTTGCACCCGGCAGGTCGGCCGAGGTGGAAGCCGCATGCCCACGTTGAAGTTGCTGCTCCTGCCTGGCGACGGGATCGGGCCAGAGGTTTGCCGCGAGGTCGAGAAGGTCATCCGCTGCCTCGAGGCAGCCGGGATCGCCTCCTTCGAGACCGAGACGGACCTTGTCGGCGGCGCCGCCTACGAGGCACACGGCAAGCCCGTTGCGGATACGACTGTCGCGCTCGCGCATGCGGCGGACGCGGTGCTGTTCGGGGCCGTGGGCGGGCCGAAATGGGACCGGGTCGCGTATGAGAGCCGACCCGAAGCAGGCCTTCTCCGCCTCCGCAAGGATCTAGGCCTGTTCGCCAACCTCCGGCCCGCCATCTGCTATCCGGCCCTGGCCGACGCCTCCTCGCTGCGGCGCGAACTGGTCGAGGGTCTCGATCTCCTCATCGTCCGCGAGTTGACGGGCGGCGTCTATTTCGGCGAGCCGAAAGAGATCGTCACGCTCGAGACTGGCGAGAAGCGGGCGGTCGACACCCAGATCTACACCACGGGCGAGATCAAGCGGATCGCGCGCGTCGCCTTCGACCTCGCGCGCACGCGGCGGAACAAGGTGTCGTCCGCCGAGAAGCGCAACGTGATGAAGTCGGGTGTCCTCTGGAACGAGGTGGTGACCCGCATCCACCGCGACGAGTTCTCGGAGGTCGAACTCGAGCATGTCCTCGCGGACAATTGCGCCATGCAGCTGGTGCGTCGGCCCAAGCAATATGACGTGATCGTCACCGACAATCTCTTCGGAGACATCTTGTCGGACGTGGGTGCGATGCTGACCGGATCGCTCGGGATGCTGCCTTCGGCCTCGCTCGGCTCGCCCGATCCGGCGACGGGCCGCAGACCGGCACTCTACGAACCCGTCCACGGCTCAGCCCCGGACATCGCTGGCCAAGGGGCAGCCAACCCGCTCGCGATGATTGGCTCGCTCGCGATGGCGCTGCGCTACTCGCTGAACCTCGGCGAAGCGGCGACGGCTCTGGAAGAGGCCGTTTCCCGCGTGCTCGCGAGCGGCTCACGCACGCGGGACATCGTCGCGCCTGGTGCCAATCCGATCGGCACCGGCGATATGGGCGATGCCGTCATGGCGGAACTCAGGCCTGCTCTGAGCTGACCCAACCCTCAATCGAGGGGCGGCAGGCCACCCAAGACACCGTAATCGACCGGCCCGATCGGGTTCGTGGCGCCGACGAAGGGTCCATTGGTGACGGGATCCGGAAGAACGCCCTCGCCGAAGCGATCGCGCATATTCGCGTAAGGCGGGTTCGCCAGGTAAGATACGGCCTGGCCGTAGGCGCTGGCCGGGTTCACGGACGAATATGGAGCCACGGTATTGCCAGCGTCGAGGAAGCTGCGTGCGCGGACATTGAGGCGCAGCGGGCCGTTCACCCGGTAGGATTCCTGGGCTTCCGCCACGGCCGATCCGAAACTCACGAAGGCGGCGACAGAGGCGACGAGTGCAGCGGCTCGCATGGCGTGATCCTTGACCCCTCCTGGCTGCGAGCGAAGGCCCGTCCAGATCGGGAACATAAGGCACAAGTAGCCTCAAAGGTTCCCTAAGGCGCGGCCGCCGCGAAGGTCAGGCCAGGACCTCGGCGCGACCGTCCAGACGAGCGGCGAGTTCGGCCCGCTTTGTATCGACCTGGCCGGAAAGGGCCGACGTGAGGGCCTCGCGCAGGTCCCGCGCCTCCGTGAGCCGCGACAGCATCACGTAGTTGGCACCGGCCTCGTAGAGCTGCGCGACATCGGCGAGCGTGTCCGCCGGGGCGATGATGACGGCATCGGGGTTGATCGAGCGAAGCTGGCGGACGAGCCGCTCATTCGTGGACCCTTTCAGGAGGAAATCCGGGATCGAGGAGACGAGGATCTCGGCCTTCTCGATGCCTGCATGGACCAGGGTCTCGCGCTGGCTGATGTCGCCATACTGCACCTTGATGCCCCGGGCGGTCAGGTTGGCGAAGACGACCGGGTTGAAGTCGACGACGGCGATCTCCTTCAGGAGATCCGGATCGTCACGCTCGAGATCGGCGATGAGCGAACTTGCCGTCCGGAAGAAGCCGAGGAGAAGAATGCGGGCGCCGTGGCCGTCGCCGTCGTCATCCGCGGGCGTGGCGCTCGCATCGAGGTCGCGGAGCCCGAAACTCTTCAGCCGCCGGGTGAGCCAGCGCGCGATCGCATCGGAATTCGTCATGGCGAAGGTCGACACGACCGCCAGGATCACGAAGGCGAAGGAAGCCGCGTTCTTGATGTCCGGCGAGATGTGGCCCGCCGCGACGCCGAGCGTCATGAGGACGAGCGAGAACTCGCTCACCTGGCTCAGATTGAGTGCCGGCAGGGCGCTCGCCCGGATCCCCTGCCGCATCCAGTAGAGCGGTGGGAAGGTGGTTGCGATCCGGCTCACGACCGTGAAGGCGCACAGGAGCAGCGCCAGCCCGATGACGTTCCAGGTCGGAATCGGGATCGTCATCCCGAGGCCGACGAAGAAGAGCGTGACGAAGAAGTCCCGCAGGCTCGTGACCTTCGCGGTCACGTCGAGCGCATACGGGAACGTCGAGAGCGCGACGCCCGCGACGAGCGCGCCCATCTCGCGCGACAGGTGGAGCTGCTCGGCCAGTTCGCAGCCGAAGAAGCACCAGGCGAGCGCGCCGACGAGCACCAGTTCCGGCAGCCGCGCGATGTAGCGGAAGAGATGGGGCAGCACATACCGGCTGACCAGGAACATGGTCAGGACGAGGACCGCCACGCGAGCGATCGACAGCAGCAGCACCCCGATGCGGAGGTCGTTCAAGCTCGGCTGCACGGCCAGGAACAGGATGACGAAGAGGTCCTGCAGGACGAGGAGGCCCAGCGTCACGCGTCCGGGCAACGTGTCGAGCTCGCGCTTGTCATAGAGCACCTTCACGATGATGACGGTCGAGGACAGCGCGGCCGCGATGCCGAGATAGAGGGCGTCCCACCTCCCCTGCCCCATCGGAAATCCGAGCAGGAGGAAGAACAGGATCCCGAGGATCGCACCGCCCAGGATCTGCGAACCGGCACTCGCCAGGATGACCTTCCCCGACCGGACGATCTTCTTCAGGTCGATCTCGAGGCCGATCATGAAGAGGAGGAAGATGAGGCCGAGTTCGGAGATCGTCTCGATCGATTCCTGCGACTTCACGAGCTTCATGACCGAGGGGCCGACGAGAAAGCCCCCGACCAGATAGGCCAGGATCACAGGCTGTCGGGCGAGCTGGGCGACGACCCCCAACACCCAGGCCGCGATCGTGCAGACGGCGATGTCGAAGAGGAGAGAATGCATGGTCTGTCTATAGAGGCGGAAAGGCCCGCATCAATAGCCGATGCAGCCGACGCGCCAGCCCGGTTACGGCTCCGGACACTCGCCCGCCGGGTGGATTTCCTTGACAATCCTGCGGCGTCGGTGTTGCGTGCGTCGAACTCGTTTCGACGCCATGACCCTGATCTCCCCCCAGCCCTCGACGATCGAAGCCGCCCCCCGGCGGCTCAAACGCGCCGGCTGATCAGGTCTGTCGCTCCCCGCGGGAGCGGTTCGAAACGGCGCAGCCGCAGGACGGCGCGCAGATCCTTCAGGAGAGCGAGATGGGCTACAAGGTTGCCGTGGTCGGCGCGACCGGCAATGTCGGGCGCGAGATGCTGGGCATCCTGGCGGAACGGGCCTTTCCGGCGGACGAGGTGGTGGCGCTCGCCTCCCGACGCTCGCAGGGCAGCGAGGTCTCGTTCGGCGACCGCGTCCTGAAGGTGAAGTCGCTCGACGATTTCGACTTTTCCGGCACCGACCTCTGCCTGATGTCGGCCGGCGGCGAGATCTCGAAGGCCTGGTCGCCCCGCATCGCCGCCCAGGGCTGCGTCGTGATCGACAATTCCTCGGCTTGGCGCATGGACCCCGACGTCCCGCTCGTCGTGCCCGAGGTGAATGCCGAGGCGCTGCGAGGGTTCGCGAAGAAGAACATCATCGCCAACCCGAACTGCTCGACGGCGCAGCTCGTCGTGGCCCTGAAGCCCCTGCACGACGCGGCCAAGATCCGGCGCGTGGTGGTCTCGACCTACCAGTCGGTTTCCGGCGCCGGCAAAGGGGGCATGGACGAGCTCTACGCCCAGACGAAGTCGGTCTATTCGCTCTCCCAGATGGCGATGAAGACGTTTCCGAAGCGGATCGCCTTCAACGTCATCCCGGAGATCGACGTCTTCATGGACGACGGCTACACGAAGGAAGAGTGGAAGATGGTGG
>NZ_CAXTAZ010000104.1:0-4543 GCF_964242715.1 uncultured Enterovirga sp. | reverse complement strand
GGGTGAAGGACTTGCCGATGCCGCCCTTGCCGTAGATCGCGATGATCTGCGTCTCCTTCTTGGGAGGCGTGGTCACGACAGGATCGGGCTCGATCGCGGCCTCGTCCCGGAGGCGGCTCGCCACCGTGAATTGCGTCATCGCGTTCATGCGCGGCTCCAATCGAGGACCATCTTGAGGCAGGCCGGATCGTCGAACGCGGTCCGGTAGGCGACGGGCGCCTCGGCGGCCGCGCTTTCGTGGGTCACGAGACCGGCGAGCGAGAGCCGGCCCGACTCGACGAGGCCGCGCACCGCGGCGAGGTCCGTTTCGCGCCATTGCGCCGCGACCCGGATGCGGGGCTCGCGCATGAAGGCGGGTGCGAAGGCGAAGCTGAGCGGCTCGGCGTAGAAGCCGGCGAGAACGATCTCGCCGCCCGGCGCGAGCCGAAGGACGAGAGCGTCCAGGATCCGGGGATCTCCGGATACGTCGTAGACGGTGTTGTAGTCGCGGCGCGGGTCCTCGTCCGCATGGGTGACCTGGTATCCCTCGGCGCCCAGTGCGCGCTCAGGATTGCGCTCCCACACGGTCGGCTCGGCCCCGTTCAGGACCGCGATCCGCGCGAGCAGCCGCCCGAGCACGCCGTGGCCGACGATCAGGTCGGGCTGTCGCGGGCCGTCCGCGATCGCGTGATATGCGGTGGCAGCGAGCGCGAGGAGGACCCCGTCCTGCGCCGCTTCGGCATCGATCGGGATCACCCGAGCCCCGGGGACGACCAGGCGGGAGGCGGAGCCGCCGAAGAGGCCCCGGACGGGACCGAAACACCGTGCGCCCGGGACGAAGACCGTCTCGCCGAGACGGCGTCCGGACCCGCTCCCGGCATCGACCACGCGTCCGACCGACTCGTAGCCCGGCACCAGAGGGTAACCCATGCCCGGGAAGGCCGGCATGGTGCCGGTATGAAGGAGGCGCTCTGTGCCCGTGGAGATGCCGCTCCAGGCGACGTCGACGACGATGTCGCTACCAACGGGGTCGGTCAGGGGAAGGCACGCGACGCCGAGGCGTCCTGGACCTTCCATCACGACCGCCTGGCTGTCCATGCACGTCCCTCTCAGGCGATCATCATCCCGCCATGTCATGCTAGACTGACATGTTGTCGTGTCAATCTGAATTTACACACGTGAGGCTGTCATGATGCCGGTCATGAGCGGGATCGATGTCCTGACAGATCGGATGGCCGCGAAGCCTGCTCCACGAAGCAGCGCTTCGAGCTGCGCGGGCGTCCTGACCCGCCCGGTCCCCATGGCCGTGAGGTAGATGGCGAAATAGGCGTCCCCCATCCGCTCGGACCCGGCGCTGCCACCCATCGGTTCGGCGACGACCAGAATGCCCCCGGGAGGGAGTGCGGCGTGGACGGCTCGGAGGATCGCCGAGGCCGCTTCGTCGTCGTGATCGTGGATGACGCGAATCAGGGTCGCGACGTCGCTGCCCGGGGGCAAAGGGTCTTCGAGGAAGCTGCCGCCGACCGTCGTCGCCCGCCCACCGAGGCCGTCCCGCGCGAACCGGGACCGCGCGAGCGCCGCGACCGCGGGAAGGTCGAACAGCACGAGCCGCAGGTCGGGAGCCCGCCGCGCCACCGCCGCCAGAAAGGTCCCGTCGCCGCCGCCGACATCGAGCAAGGAACGGTGCCGCCCGAAGGGGTAGCCGTCGAGGATCTGTTCGGCGACCAGAGGCTGGGACGCCGCCATCAGACGGGTGTAGGGCTCGACGGCATCCGGTTCCGGGGACGAATCTCCGCCCGCATAGGGCCAGAAAGCGGCGAGGCTCGTTCCGCCGCGCCCTCGGCGCAGCAGGGCGACCGGATCAGCGAGATCCCCGTAGAGAACCGCGCCGTGCGCCACCATCGCGGCGATCCCGGGATTGCCCAGGCTGGCGGCCCCGAGGAGCCCAAGTCCGAACCGGTCCGAACCGCGGCGCTGCACGAGCTTCAGCGCCGTCGCCGCACCGAGCAGCCGCTCCGCCGAGTCGGGCGGAAGCCCGCATCGCTCCGCCACCTCCGCGGCCGATCGTGAGCCCTCGGCCAGGAACTCGAACAGCCGCAACTGGACGCAGGCCACCAGCACCTGGGCGTAGACGGCGCCGGCACAGAGATCGAACAGCGCCTGCGCCTGGCGCTGGGCGACCGGCCGGGTCAGGGGGAAGCGCGCCGCCCAGCGGTGGAAGGCAGCGGAGGCGAGGAGCCGGTCACGCCAGCCATACAGCCGCTCGGACACACTCAACAGCCTCGTCCGGTCCACATCCTCGCGGCAGGACCGCCGTCACGCGGCGAGGCGCATCACGTCCATCGGCACGAAGCGGCGGCTCTCGCCGACGATCAGGGCCTGCAGCTGCGCCGATCCCCGGCAGGGCGGGATGGACGTGACGGCTTCGCCGACGAGGCGCTCGAACCGTGCAAGCGCGCCCGGGAGACCAAGCTCGCCGACCGCGCTCTTGCGTCCGAGGGCTGCGTCGCGGCCGGTCGGCTTGCCGATCTCCGACGGGTTGCCGGCGACGTCCCGGATGTCGTCGGCAACCTGATAGGCTTCCCCCAGCCGCTCGCCGAGCATGCGCCAGGGTTCCGGATCGACACCGGCGGCCGCCGCTCCCGCGGCGGTCGCGGCGGCAAACAGCGTGCCGGTCTTGGCGCGGTGATATTCCGACAGGTCGACCACGGGCTCGCATTCCCAGGCCTGTCCGGCCACGATGCCGCCCGGCAGGCCGACCGAGCGCGACAGGATGCAGATCAGCGGCGCCAGCCGGTGCGGCTGGTGCAGAGTCGCCCTGGCGAGGGTTTCGAAGGCCAGAACGATCAGCGCGTCCCCGGAGAGCACCGCCAGCGGCTGGCCGAATTGCCTGTGGACCGAGGGTCGTCCGCGGCGCATGTCGGCGTCGTCGAAACAGGGCAGGTCGTCATGGACGAGGGAGGCGCAATGCATGAGCTCGATCGACACCGCCGCGCCCTCCGTCACCTCGGGCTGATCCTCGCCGCAGGCCTGCGCGACCGCCAGGGTCAGACGTGGCCTGAGCCGCCCGCCTCCCGGGAACACGGCGTGCCAGAGAGCCGCAGCGATGCGCGGCGGAGCGCCGGCTTCGGCAAGCGCCAGGGCGCCGGTCAAGGCCTCCTCGATCCGCCTCGCCACCATGGCCGCCTCCCTTATTGTAAAACAGATTGGACTATTCGAGCTGTCAGTTATGGTGGACACTGATCACGGCGGTGTCAAACGGGTTCGTGGGGAGCGGCGCAGGGTGCGGACGGGTCGGGTCGTGGTCATCGGAAGCGGGATCGGCGGCCTTGTTGCCGCCGTCCGGCTCGCCTCCTCGGGTTTTTCGGTCTTGGTCTGCGAGCGCGCAGAAACGACGGGCGGAAAGCTCCGCGAGGTCGAGGTCGCGGGCTGCCGTATCGATTCCGGCCCGACCGTCCTGACGATGCGGGACGTCTTCGACGAGATTTTCGCCGATGCGGGCGCGTGTTTCGCAGATGAGGTCCGCCTGGAGCCGCTCGACATCCTCGCCCGGCACGTCTGGACCGGAGGTGTGAAACTCGACCTGTTCTCGGACCCGGCGCGATCCGCCGACGCCATCGGCGCGCTGGCGGGCCCCGACGAGGCACGCGGTTATGTCGCCTTCTGCGAACGGGCCCGGTCGATCTTCCGGACGCTTGATGAGCCCTTTATCCGGTCATCCCGGCCGAGCCTCCCCGAACTCCTGTATCGCGTCGGTCCGCGCCGCCTGGTTGCGCTCGCCGGCATCTCGCCATTCACGACGCTGGCGCGCGCCCTGGAAGAGCATTTTGCGGACCCGCGGCTACGCCAGCTCTTCGGTCGCTACGCGACCTATTGCGGGTCCTCGCCCTATCTGGCGCCCGCGACCCTGATGCTGGTCGCTCATGTCGAACGCGAGGGCGTCTGGACCGTGCCGGGGGGCCTCTACCGGATCGTCGAGGCGTTGGTCCGGCTGGCCGAGAGCAAGGGCGTCGTCGTCCGGACCGGGGCGGAGGTCGCGACCATCCTCACCGATCGCCACCGCGGCGCAACGGGGGTCACGCTCGCCGATGGCGAGACGATAGCGGCGGATGCCGTGATCTCGAACGGGGACGTGGCGGCCTTCGAGGCCGGCCTTTTCGGCCCTGGCGTGGCCCAGGCCTCGCCGCCGATGCCGGAGCGGGAGCGTTCGCTGTCGGCGCTGACTTGGTCGCTGGTCGCCGAGGCGTCCGGGACGTCGCTGTCCCATCACACCGTCTTCTTCTCGGACGATTACCGGGCGGAGTTCGACGCGATCCGGGAGGGCCGGCCGCCCGACGACCCGACGGTCTATGTCTGCGCGCCGGACCGCGACAGCGGCCGCCCGCCCTGCCCGGAACGCCTCTTCTGCATCGTCAACGCGCCCGCGAATGGCGACCGTGTCCCCCTTACCGCGACGGAGATAGCTTCATGCGAGACGCGGACCTTTCAGCGGCTGGAACGCTGCGGCTTGAGCGTTCGTCGCCGACCCGAATCCAGCGTCGTCACGACCCCGTCGGATTTCGCC
>NZ_CAXTAZ010000103.1:0-4588 GCF_964242715.1 uncultured Enterovirga sp. | reverse complement strand
GAGTGAATCACGGCCGAGCAGCCGGCGCGAGCGGGTTCTTCAACAGCCTGCTAGGGACGTGAGCTTGATGTCCTCGCTGTCGGCAGTATCGAGCCAGCCTGCAGTCCCCGCCTGCTGCAGTGTATTTTTTAGATCAGCCGGGACGGGCCACTGGAGGTGCTTGAAGTAGGTGAAGACGGCCTGTGCAGTCACTTTTTCTATCTCGATTGTGTCTCGCAAGTAGTACACGGCCACGACGCACTTCTCCTTCACGTTCGTCGGCAATTTTGCAGCGGCGAACTGACCCGCAGACTGCTTGCCTGGTGGGCTCAGGTTGAGACTCTTGTCCATGGAGATGATCGTCTTAGACTTCTTCGACGTTTTGCCCTTTGCCGACGTTGTCCCGGGGTTCGCGGGTAGCGGCATCAATGCGGCGCTAGGCTTCGCCAGTCCCGCCTGATCGACCGGCGGAACGATCAGCGCCGGAGCGCCGAATTTCAGCTGCGCCCAACTCAGGACACGGACGCGTTCGTCCGGGTTAAGCGCACCGAGCGCGTTGTCTACAGCTTCGATAGCCTTCACTTCGCTCATTGCTCAGCCTCCCGCGTAAGCCGCGCCTCGACCCATCGGCAGCCGGCCTCGGTGACCTTGTAAGACTTACGCGCCTGCCGAGAGCTTCCGGCCTTCCGCAGCTGAATGATCAGCGCTGGCTTCTCTCTCATTGCTGACGACAACGCGTCCGTAACATTGCCGACGCCGTGACCAAGATCCTTGAGCATTGCGTTCAGTTCTATCGACTGAAACTGGGTGGCGCCCTGGGTCTTTTGCCAATAGGCGGCCACAACGACTTTCTCCCTGTCGAGCTTCGGCCCAACTGCGTGATAGAGATCGGCAAACGTTTGAGAGGCTCCCTCGCTAGCGGCTACATTAGGCGTTGACTCTCTAATGTGCGCTGGTGTCGCCGCGCGACTCACGTTGAACTTGTCGCACAACCAAGTCAGGACGCGTTTCTGAGCCGCCTCGTCAAGTTGCGCGATTCCGGCGGCTGCTTGCTGCAAGGCTCTAAGTTCGACGTCTTCATCCATGGCCTACATCCCACCTCACCGTGGATCATTCGATCGGATAAGTCAACGAGTAACAATCGATATTAGCTCTGGCAACATCGAATAGCGCGCAAAATCATGGCCTTGAGATTTATACGTTGGTCGAAGTTGCAGTGCCGTCTTTCGACGGCTGCGGTCAGGGACGGCAATGCCTGCACTTACCACCGAAGTGAAAGATCAGGCTGGCGCGATAGTGAATGGAGTTACCGTGGTATAGCAGTATGTTGAGAGGAGCTTTGTTTGGCCAGTGAACTCTTCATGACATCTCGGCGAGAGGCTCAGGCCTTGCCGTCCTCGACCGTCGCGGTCACATATGGCCTAAGCCACATTGAACTGAGAATAATGGTATGTGCCGTTGCCGTCACACCTAGCCAGGAGTAGCGGACGGCGCTCGGTGCTTTGAGACGGCGAAGCGCACCTCCTCGACCGCACGGGAGTGGCTCCCTGAGCCCTCCTCCCTAACCCGGCTCGGAATGCCGCCCCAGTCCGCTCTCTCGCCGGCTTCGCCGGTCCCGTTCGGGAGAGGGTTGGCGTCGCGGCGCTCGACATTTATCGCCAGATAGGAATATACACCGTTCGTCTCGTCCACCGAGGGGCGCGCTCATGAGGCGTCGCGAGTGTGGGGCGGATCGGCGCCTGCGGGTGGGGTTCATGCGGGGTGGGGCCGCGTGCTCTCTCGTCATTGCGAGGAGGCGTAGCCGACGAAGCAACCCAGGGGCCGCAAAGTAGCGGGTGGGCTCTGGGTTGCTTCGCTTCGCTCGCCATGACGGTTGGACGATTCACCACCGTCCTCTTGACATATATTCCTAGTTTGGCTACACGCCCCTCGTCCCCTCCGGCGAGGGAGGCTGTAGAGGCCCTGCCGCCCGCACGGCCGGCACACCACGCGCAGCCTCGCATAGGGATAGTCCGACAGGCGCACGAGACCCGGCATGGGCGAATCTCCCGAAGGTGGGGTCCGGTTCTGTTCCGGTTTCGTTCTGGTGTCGAGCCGGGCGCGAAGCCCGCGTTAAGGCTTTTGGGCCAGCCTGCACCGACCCTGCCGGAGCCGCGCGTGACCCTGACCCCGAGCTCCGCCCGCCCGATCGCGCTCGCGGCCTTCGCGCTCGGTCTCGGGCTGCGCTTCGCCTTCCTCGACTACGAGACGCCGGACGTCACGCTCTATCTCCGGCCCTGGTATCTCTACGCCGCCGAGCATGGCTGGGCCGCGCTCGCGACCGGTTTTACCAACTACACGCCGGTCTACACTTACCTGCTGGTCGCGGTGGCGCAGCTCGACGGGCTCGCGGCGCCGCTGACGCTCGTGAAGCTCATCTCCTACCCGTTCGAATTCGGCTCCGCGCTGCTGGCCGCCCGCCTCGTCGGCCTCGTCGATCCGCGGCCGGAACGCCGGGCGATCGCCTTCACGGCGGTCTGGCTGGCGCCGAGCGTGCTCCATAACGGCGCTTTCTGGGGCCAATGCGATTCGATCTGGACCTTCTTCCTCCTCCTCGCCCTCCTGCTGTTCTGCCGCGACCGGATGGGGCCGGGCTTCGTCGCCTTCGCGGTCGCCTGTTCGGTCAAGCTGCAGGCGGTCTTCCTCGGGCCGCTCGTCCTCGCGCTGATCTGGCGCCGCCCCGCCCGCGCCGCCTGGCTGCTTGCGATCCCGGTCGTCTATCTCGCGCTCGCCATCCCGGCCCTCCTCGCCGGGCGGCCCTTGCGCGAAATCCTCCTCCTCTATGCCGACCAGGCCGGCGCCTTCCCGTCGCTCTCCAAGGGGGCGGCCAACCTCTACCTCCTGATCCCGGACTCGCTCTACGGCCCCGGCTTAGTGGTCGGCCTGGTGGCGACGCTGGTCGCCGGCCTCGTCTTCGCCGCCCGGGTCGGGCGGGCACCAAAACTGCCGCCGGAGCATCTGCTGCTGGCGGCCGCCGTGTCGCTCGCGCTCGTGCCCTTCCTGCTCCCGAAGATGCACGACCGCTTCTTCTACCCCTTCGAGCTCGTCGTCATCGTGCTCGCCTGCATCCGGCCTTTCCTCGTCCCGGTCGCCGCGATGGCGCAGGTCACCTCGGCCCTCTGCACCCTGCCCTTCGACGGCCGCGGCGACGTCGCCCAGCCGGTGGCCGGCCTCGCGATGCTGGTCATCCTCCTCTACCTCGCGAGTCTGCTCGGCCGCGCCCTCGCCGGGCGTTTCGGCCCGGACGGCGCCCTCTCGGGGAACCGCGAAGCCTTCACCCGGCCGAGCGCCGCGCTCTGGTTCGCCTTCGCGATCTACATGGCCGGGCTCCAGGCGGCATCGGCCTTCTGGGGGATGGGTCGGTTGTGGCCTGCCCTGCCGGAGCCGGTCGGCCTCGCCGCCTTCGCGGTCATCCTCGCCGGCGTCGTCTGGGCGCTCCGGCGGGCGGAGTGCACCCGCGTCGCGGCCTGATTGCGCCGGCTTCCTCGACAGCCCCGCCGGCCGCGTGCCAATAGCGCGCTCCGGTCAGGATCGAGGGTGCAGGTTCGAGGGTGATGGACGAGGGTGGAATGGGCGCGCTGGAGGAGGATCTCCGGCAGCAGATCGAGGCCGCATCGGACGCGGCGGAGCTGGAAGCTGTCCGCGTCGCGGCGCTCGGCAAGAAGGGCTCCGTCTCGGAGCTGCTGAAGACGCTCGGCCGGATGAGCCCCGAGGAGCGGCGCGTCCAGGGCCCGCTCGTCAACAGCCTGCGGGATTCCATCCAGGCCGCGCTCCTTGCACGCCGCGACGTGCTGGCCAATGCCGCCCTCGACGCCCGGCTCGCCTCCGAGCGGATCGACGTGACGCTGCCGGTCCGGCCCGGGCCGGAGGTTACCGGCCGCATCCACCCGATCAGCCAGGTGGTGGACGAGATCACGGCGATCTTCGCCGATATGGGTTTCCGCGTCGCCGAGGGTCCCGACATTGAGACGGACGAGCTCAACTTCACAGCGCTCAACTTCCCCGTCGGCCACCCGGCCCGGGAGATGCACGACACCTTCTTCCTGAAGCCGGATGCGAATGGCCAGCGAAAGGTGCTCCGCACCCACACCTCGCCCGTGCAAATCCGCACGATGCGAAGCGAGGCGCCGCCGATCCGGGTCATCATCCCGGGCCGCACCTACCGGCACGATTCCGACCAGACCCACACGCCGATGTTCCACCAGGTCGAGGGCCTCGTGATCGACGACCGGGCGACGATCGCCAACATGCGCTGGGTGCTGGAGGAGTTCTGCCGCGCCTTCTTCGAGGTGGAGGAGGTGAAGATGCGCTTCCGGCCGTCCTTCTTCCCCTTCACGGAGCCCTCGGCCGAGGTCGACATCCAGTGCCGCCGCACCGGCGACGAGATCCGCTTCGGCGAGGGCGACGACTGGCTCGAGATCCTCGGCTGCGGCATGGTCCACCCGAACGTGCTGCGAAATTGCGGCCTCGACCCCGACCAGGTCCAGGGCTTCGCCTGGGGCATGGGCATCGACCGCATCGCCATGCTGAAATACGGCATGCCGGACCTGCGCGCCTTCTTCGACGCGGA
>NZ_CAXTAZ010000102.1:0-4702 GCF_964242715.1 uncultured Enterovirga sp. | reverse complement strand
ACGGCGAGGCCAAGCGCGTCGCGGCCGAGATCGGCTATCCGGTCCTCGTGAAGGCGGCCGCAGGCGGCGGCGGGCGCGGCATGAAGGTCGCCCGGAGCGAGGACGACCTCGTCGAGGCGCTCGTCACGGCCCGCACCGAGGCGCTGTCCGCCTTCGGCGACGACGCCGTTTACCTCGAGAAATATCTCGAGAAGCCGCGCCATATCGAAATCCAGGTCCTCGGCGACGGCAAGGGCGACGCCATTCATCTTGGCGAACGGGATTGCTCGCTCCAGCGGCGCCACCAGAAGGTCTGGGAGGAAGGCCCCTCCCCGGCCCTGAACGAGGTGGAGCGCGACCGCATCGGAACGATCGTGGCGAATGCCATGAAGGAGCTTCGCTACGCCGGCGCCGGCACGATCGAGTTTCTGTACGAGGACGGGCAGTTCTACTTCATCGAGATGAATACGCGCGTCCAGGTCGAGCACCCGGTGACGGAGATGATCACCGGGATCGACATCGTGAACGAGCAGATCCGGGTCGCAGCCGGCAACCCGCTCTCCTTCACGCAGGATGAGGTCAAGTTCCACGGCCACGCGATCGAGTGCCGGATCAATGCCGAGCATCCCGCGACCTTCCGTCCTTCGCCTGGGCTCATCACCTACTTCCATCCTCCGGGCGGGCTCGGGGTGCGGGTCGATTCGGCGGCGTTCCAGGGCTACCGCATCCCGCCGAACTACGATTCCCTGATCGGCAAGCTGATCGTGCATGGCCGCACCCGAAACGAATGCCTGATGCGGCTCAGGCGGTCGCTCGACGAATTCGTGGTCGACGGCGTCGACACCACCCTGCCGCTCTACCGCGACCTCGTCCGCAACGCCGATATCCAGAACGGCCAATACGACATTCATTGGCTCGAGCGTTTTCTGGCCGGGGAGACGCCGGAGGGGTAGCGGGCAGAAGTCCCGACCGTCATTCCGAGGGTCATTGATGGCCGGCAGCCAGCGCATCGAAATCACGCCCGAGATCCTGCTGCGGGCCTACGCGGCCGGCATCTTCCCGATGGCGGAGGATGCCGACGATCCGGGTCTGTTCTGGGTCGAGCCGCAGCGGCGCGGCATCTTCCCTCTCGACTCGATTCACATCTCCCGGCGACTCGCCCGCACCGTGCGCCAGGACGTCTTCGAGATCCGCGTCGACACCGATTTCGACGCCGTGATCGAGGGCTGCGCCTCTCCTGCGGAGGGCCGAGGGCGGACCTGGATCAACCGACGCATCCGCCGGCTCTACGGCGACCTGTTCGACCTCGGCCATTGCCATACGGTCGAGACCTGGCAGAAGGGCCGCCTCGTCGGGGGCCTCTACGGGGTCCGGCTGGGGGCGGCCTTTTTCGGCGAGTCGATGTTCCGCCGGGCTCGCGACGCTTCCAAGGTTGCCTTCGTACATCTCGTTGCTCGGCTCGTCGCCGGCGGGTTCACGCTTCTCGACGCCCAGTTCGTGACGAGCCATCTCGCGACCCTGGGCGCCGTCGAACTCGAGCGGCGCGTCTATGCGGCGCGGCTTGACGAGGCGGTCCAGGCGGAGGCGGATTGGTGGGTCTGGCCGAGGGGGCTTCCGGTCAGCGGGGCGGATGCTCTGGGGGCACTCGGCAGTCGGTAAGGGATCCTGCAGCCTGGATCGTCGCACGTCCTTCGAGGCCCCGCTGCGCGGGGCACCTCAGGATGAGGAGATCAGTGGATTCCACCCACCATCGTCATGGTGAGGTGAGAGCCCCAGGAGCGAGCCTCAAAGCACGTAGAATAGCTCAGCGTCCGGGGTTGAACCCGCCCACGCCAGGCGCCGCATCGTTCGTCGGGAAGAAGCGGCGGCTCGGCTGCTGGCTCGGCTGGACGGGAACACCGCGCGGCGCCTCGACGTCGATCTGGCCCTGCGAGTTCCGCCGCGCCGTGCGGGTGCCGGTGCCGCGCGTCGGCTTCGGGGCCGCGACCGGCGCGTCCTCCTTGTCCTTCGCCTCGGCGATGACGGCGGTTCCGCCTTTGCAATCGGTCAGCCACACATCGTAGACGGCGTGCTCGATCCCGTGCAGGCCGGGGCTCGCGGCGAACATCCAGCCCGAGAAGATGCGCCGGTACTTGTTCTCGAGCGTGACTTCGTCGACCTCAATGAAGGCGTCGGTCTGGGGGCTCTCGGTCGGCGGGCGCGAATAGCAGACGCGGGGCGTGATCTGCAGCGCGCCGAACTGGACCGTCTCGTCCACCGCGACCTCGAACGAGATGATCCGGCCCGTGATCTTGTCGAGGCCGTTGAACACGGCGTTCGGGTTCTTGATCTTGTCGGCCCGCGCCATGCCGCCGGCCGCAAGAAGGGCTGCTGCGGCTCCGAAGGCGAGCAACCTGGACGTTCCGTTGCGCATGACTTGGCCGCTTGTCCCCCCGGGCGCCGGCTCTTGGCCGTGCCCGCAGATCCCTAGCGCTTGATCTCGATTTCGAGAAACGCGAAAGGACCGTTGGTTCCGTTGACGACGTTGTGTTCCACGCCCTCTGGACGAAAGTAAGGCTTGGCGAAACCGAGCGGCGCTTCCCGGACCGCCCCGCCGGGCTCCTCCAGGATCAGCTTGCCGTCGAAGAGCGGCACGACGACGTAATCGTGGCCATGACGGTGCCAGCCGGTCTCGGCCCCTTCGGCGAAGCTCCACTTCGTCACGACGACCTGGTCGTTCTCGACCATCACCTCGGGTTCGGCCTTCGGTCGCGCCATCGGTTGCTCCTCGCCTTCAGCCGACATAGGGCCGCGTCAGCGTTTCGCCATGGGTTCCGGGATGCGCGATCGGCTTCGGCACATCACGCCCGTCGGGCGAGACGCCCTCGGCATCGCGGCCCGTCGGGAGCACGTCGTCCGGGGACCAGGCGACGTAGTCGCCGGTCGCGGCAGGGCGTCGACCGGAGGCCGAGGACGAGCCCTGCGGCCGATAGGCCTGCGGCGTGCCCGTCATGTTCGGAAGATGGGGCAACTCCCATTCCCGCGGCGTGTAGGGCTGCTCGGAGGGCGGGACGTCGTGGGTATGGCTGAGCCAGCCGCGCCAGGCCGGGGGAACCCGGGACGGCTCCGCGGGACCATTATAGATCACCCAGCGGCGCTCGGGGCCGGTCGAGGGATCGATCAGCGGCCCCATCGCCCGGTAATATGTGTTGCCGAGTTCGTCCGTGCCGACGAGATTGCCCTTCCTCCGGGTGTACCAATAGGTGCCCCAGGTCTGGCCGTTCCACCAGGTGAAGGTGCGGGTGAGGAAATCGATGAGCTTCATGCGCCGCTTGGCTCGTGCCGCCCGGGGTTAGGGCGAAGCGTCCCGGCTGTCCAGCCGACCGAACGGCGCACGTCGAATCCCGGCGTGATGCCCCCGCGCAACGCCGGCCGGGATCCGTCCGTCATCCCCAGGAACCGGATCGCCATCGGTCCCTCGGCTCCAAGCTGCCGGGCTTTCGCCAAGCCGTTGAACTTGCTCGGCAAGGCTTTGTTAAGCGAATCCGTCTCCACTATATCTAGCTTCAGCTCCGGGCTCGGACCCTAGAGATAGTGCGGACAGGATGATTGACGCAGTTTCGAGACTCGCATTAGCGTCATCTCCGTCGCGCCGCTTCCAGGGTTACCTGGACCGGCGCGACCTCCCTCAGTGCATGCGCGTGAGCCGGCCTGGACCTCTGGTCCGGGGCAGCGGAACCGCGTGCCGGACGGGCGACACCGACTGAAACGCGGCCCGGAGACGGACGGGCCCTTGCGGGGACGAAGATGCGGATCGAGCGGCGCCACACCACGACCAACACCTCGCCCTACGAGGCCATCGCCTTCCGGCGCGCCACGAGCGAGATCAAGAATCCGGACGGGTCGACCGTGTTCCGGCTCGACGGCATCGACGTGCCGGAATCCTGGTCCCAGGTCGCGGCAGACGTGCTTGCCCAGAAGTATTTCCGCAAGGCCGGCGTTCCGGCCCGGCTGAAGAAGGTCGAGGAAAATTCGGTCCCGTCCTGGCTCTGGCGCTCGGTGCCGGACGAGGCCGCGCTTGCTGAACTGCCGGAGGCTGAGCGTTTCGGCTCCGAGATGTCCTCGACCCAGGTCTTCGATCGGCTCGCCGGCTGCTGGACCTATTGGGGCTGGAAGGGCCGCTATTTCACGACCGAGGAGGATGCGCGCGCCTTCTACGACGAGCTCCGCTTCATGCTCGCCTCGCAGATGTGCGCGCCGAACTCGCCGCAATGGTTCAACACTGGCCTGCATTGGGCCTACGGCATCGACGGCCCCGGCCAAGGCCATTTCTACGTCGACCACGAGACCGGTGTGCTCACGGCCTCCGCTTCGGCCTACGAGCATCCGCAGCCGCATGCCTGCTTCATCCAGGGCGTGCAGGACGACCTCGTCAACGAGGGCGGCATCATGGACCTGTGGGTGCGCGAGGCGCGCCTGTTCAAATACGGCTCCGGCACCGGCTCGAACTTCTCCCGCCTCCGTGGCGAAGGTGAAAAACTCTCCGGCGGCGGCCGCTCCTCCGGCCTGATGTCCTTCCTCAAGATCGGCGACCGGGCGGCCGGCGCGATCAAGTCCGGCGGCACCACGCGCCGCGCGGCCAAGATGGTCGTGGTCGATGTCGATCACCCCGACATCGAGACCTATATCGACTGGAAGGTGCGCGAGGAGCAGAAGGTCGCGGCCCTCGTCACGGGCTCGAAGA
>NZ_CAXTAZ010000101.1:0-4915 GCF_964242715.1 uncultured Enterovirga sp. | reverse complement strand
AATCCTGGCTCGTACCGGTCTTGCCGGCGGCCTCCCAGCCGGGGATCTCCGCCTTGCGGGCCGTTCCGGTGAGCAATGTCTCCCGCATCATCGCATTCATCATGCCGGCGACGCCGGGCTCCATGACGCGGCCGAACCCGCCGCCGGGCCGGCGGTAGATCACGCGCCCGCGCTCGCCCTTCACCTCGGCGATCAGGTACGGGATCACGCCCGTGCCGCCATTGGCGAAAGCCGCGAAGGCTCCGACGAGCTCGACCGGCGAGACCTCCGAGGTGCCAAGCGCGATCGAGGCATTGGGCTTCAGGGCCGAGGCGATGCCCAGGCGGCGGGCGGTGCTGACGACGGCCTGCGGCCCGACTTCAAGGCAGAGCCGCACCGAGACGGTGTTCAGCGACAGCGCGAGCGCGTCCCGCAGCGTCACGGGGCCGCGATAATCCCGGGAGTAATTCTCCGGGTTCCAGCCTTTCACGGTAATCGGCGCATCGTCCCGCACGCTGTCGGGCGTGAGCCCGCGCTCGAGGGCGGCTAGATAGACGAAGGGTTTGAAGGCCGAGCCCGGCTGGCGTTTCGCGGTGGTGGCCCGGTTGAACTGGCTCTCCGCGTAGTTGCGGCCGCCGACGAGCGCCCGGATCGCGCCGTCCGGCCGCATGGCGACGAAGGCCCCCTGCTCGACGCCGAATTTCTTGCCCTTCGTGTTGAGCTCGTCGACCACGGCGCCCTCGGCCGCGGCCTGGAGCGACGGCACGATCGTGGTCACGACCGTGATGTCGCCCGCGACCGTGCCGATGAAGTCGTCGAGCACGTCCATGACGAGGTCGGCCGCGTAATTGGCCGAACCGGCGCCGGCGCGCCGCACCGATTTCGCCGGACTCTCCAACGCCGTCTTGAGCTGGTCCGGCTTGATGAAGCCTTCCTCGGCCATGGCGGCCAGCACCATCGCGGCCCGAGCGCGCGCCGCATCCGGGTTGCGGTTCGGGGCGAGGCGGGACGGGGCCTGGACGAGGCCGGCCAGCGTCGCCGCCTCAGCGACCGAGACCTCCCGGGCGGGCTTCGCGAAATAGCGCTGCGCGGCCGCCTCGACCCCGTAGGCGCCGGCGCCGAAATAGACCCGGTTCAGGTAGAGCTCGATGATCTGGTCCTTGGAGAAGCGATGCTCGAGCCAGAGGGCCAGGATCGCCTCCTGGATCTTGCGCGACGCGGTCCGCTCCTGGGTGAGGAACAGGTTCTTGGCCAGCTGCTGGGTCAGGGTCGAGCCGCCCTGCATGCCGCCGCGCCCGGCGACGTTCTTCACCACCGCCCGGGCGATGCCGACGGGGTCGATGCCGAAATGCGAGTAGAAGCGCCGGTCCTCGATCGCCACGAAGGCGCGCGGGAGATGGGTCGGCAATTCCCCGATCGCGACCGTGCGGCCGCCCGTCTCGCCGCGATTGGCGAGGAGCGTGCCATCGGCGGCCAGGATGGCGATATTCGGCGGCCGTTTCGGCACGGCGAGCTGGTCGATCGGGGGCAGCTGGGTCGCGTGGTAGGCGACGATGGCGACGAGCGCGATCAGGCCCCAAAGGGAGAGGAGCACGCCGCCATAGAGAAGATGGCGGATCAGCCCACGCCGCGGCTTGCGGCTGGGGCCCCGCGCGGGAGCCTTCTCGGCACGCTTCGCCCTTGCTGCCATGCCGCTCCCGACCCGATCGGAGCGGGTCAGCGCGATGTCGAGTTCCCCGGATCCGGCCGAGCGGCCGAAGGTGGGCTCCCGCCGCTCACGCCCGGCCCCCCGCCGGTCAGCCATCGCCATCCTCGCTTCGCCCGGCCAGCCTCACGCCGGCCACACCGAACCCGATCACGCTACGGTGCGCGATTTAAGGTCACGTAAAGCGGCGGTTCGTCGTGCTGGCGCCCAGTGCGTTCCTTTTCCCTTTGCGGGAGAATGTGGCAGCGCGAAGCGCTCACGGATGAGGGGTGCGCCGTGACTCCTCATCCGGCCGCTCTGACGAGCGACTCGACTTCTCCCGCAAGGGAGAAGCGGGCGGGGGATTGCTCAGCCCGGCGCGCGCTCGAGAAGTTCGATCGCGACGTCGTCCGGCCCGCGGATGAAGGCGATGCGGAGGCCCGGCCGGAACTCGACCGGCTCGAGAGTGAATTCGATTCCTTTCGCCTTCAGCTCTGCGGCCGCGGCGTCGAGATCGGGGACCTTGAGGCCGAAATGCTCCAGCCCGCGATGCGGGCGGGAAGCAGCCGGCGTCGTTCCGTCCGGAACGCGATCGATGAAGATGTTCAGGCCCGGGAAGGTGACGGTGACCCGCAGCAGCTTGTCCGTCTCCACCCGGTCGCCGAGCGTCGCGCCGAGATGGTCGGTGTAGAACCGCCCCGCCGCGTCGGGGTCGAGGCTGCGCAGGTGGATGTGGTCGAAGACGGCCCCGAACATCATCGTCGCCCCGCCCTCAATGCGCCATCGCCTTGTTGATCTGGTCGACCATCTTCTTCGCGTCGCCGAACAGCATCATGGTGTTGTCGTTGAAGAAGAGCGGGTTCTCGACGCCGGCATAGCCGGAGCCCATGCCGCGCTTGATGAACAGCACCGTCTTCGCCTTTTCGACGTCGAGGATCGGCATGCCGTAGATCGGCGAGGACTTGTCGGTCTTGGCGGACGGGTTCGTGACGTCGTTCGCGCCGATCACGAAGGCGACGTCGGCCTGCGGGAACTCGCCGTTGATATCCTCGAGCTCGAACACCTCGTCATAGGGCACGTTCGCCTCGGCCAAGAGCACGTTCATGTGGCCTGGCATGCGGCCGGCAACCGGATGGATCGCGTATTTCACCTGGACGCCCTCCTTCTTCAGGAGGTCGGTCATCTGGCGGAGCGCGTGCTGGGCCTGGGCCACCGCCATACCGTAGCCCGGCACGATGATGACCTTCTCGGCATTCGCCATGATGTAGGCGGCATCCTCGGCCGAGCCCTGCTTCACCGGCCGGGTTTCCGCCGCGCCGGCGGGGCCCGCACTTTCGCCGCCGAACCCGCCGAGAATGACCGAGACGAAGCTTCGGTTCATGCCCCGGCACATGATGTAGCTGAGGATCGCGCCCGAGGACCCGACCAGGGCGCCCGTCATGATCAGCGCCAGGTTGTGCAGCGTGAATCCGATGCCGGCCGCGGCCCAGCCCGAATAGGAGTTCAGCATCGACACGACGACCGGCATGTCGGCGCCGCCGATCGGGATGATCAACGTCACGCCGAGCACGAAGGCGACGAGGACGATCATCCAGAAGGCGAAGTGGCTCTGCGTCCTGATGAGAACGACGATCAGGATCACGAGCGCGACCGCGAGCGCGATGTTGATGAGGTGGCGCTGCGGCAGGAGGATGGGCTTGCCCGACATGCGGCCGTCGAGCTTCAGGAAGGCGATCACCGAGCCCGTGAAGGTGACGGCGCCGATCGCGACGCCGAGGGACATCTCGAAGAGCGAGCCGCCGAAGATGCGGCCGGTGGCCGGGTTGACGATGCCGAAGGCCTGGGGGGCGTAGAGCGCCCCCGCCGCGACGAGGACCGCGGCCAGACCGACGAGGGAGTGGAAGGCCGCGACCAGCTGCGGCATCGCCGTCATCGGCACGCGCCGAGCGACCACCGCGCCGGCGGCACCGCCGATCCCGAGGCCGAGGATCACGAGCAGCCAGGCAAAGGCGCCGGAGGGCGGGGAGCCTGCGAGGGTCGTGATGATCGCGATCCCCATCCCGACCATGCCGAACAGGTTGCCCTGTCGCGAGGTCGTCGGATGCGACAGGCCCCGGAGGGCCAGGATGAAGAGGATGCCGGAGACGAGGTAGAGGAGGGCGGAGACGTTGGCGGACATCGTCTCAGCCCTTCTTCTTGTACATCGACAGCATCCGGTTCGTGACCAGGAAGCCGCCGAAGATGTTCACCGAGGCGAGGATCACGGCCAGGAAGCCGAAGAAGCGTGCCCAGCCGTGCCCGGCAAGCCCGGGCCCGACCGCAACCGCCACCGAGAGGAGGCCGCCGACCACGATCACGGACGAGATCGCGTTCGTGACCGACATGAGGGGCGTGTGCAGGGCAGGGGTGACCGACCAGACCACGTAATAGCCGACGAACACGGCCATCACGAAGACCGCGAGTTCGAAGACGATCGGGTCGACATGGCCGCCGGTCGCCGCACTCGCCGCCTGGGAGAGGCCTGGCACGACCTGGTCGAGATAGGATTGCGTCGCCTCGGCCGCCTGCCGGGCTTGGCCCGCCGACAGCTTCGCGGCCTCCAGCGCCTGTTCGTTGGTCATGGCGTCATCCACGCGAGAACCTTCTCCCCATGGGGAGAAGTAAGAGTGAGGGGGGCGCGACCATGCGGTCCGGCAGAGCCGGCTGCATGGTGGAGGGGGCTGCCGGCCGAGGCAAATGATCAGCCTACAGCGTCACGGCGTCGGCAACGGTGGGTGCGGGTCCGGCAGGAGCAGGAGCAGGAGCAGGAGCCGCGACCGCCGGTGTCGCGGCCGTGGCCAGGGCCGGCTGCGATGCCGTCGGTTGGGCGGAGGCGCCGAAGAGCGAATGCACCACCGCGCCGTCGCGGGTCAGCAGCGTCGCCTGGACGAGCTCGTCGTCCCACTTCACCGCAAGCGCTTTCGACGCCTTGTCGACCAGCGTCTCGACGAAGGCGTAGAGGTTACGGGCGTAGAGGCTGGACGCGGTCGCCGCGAGGCGGCCCACATTCGAATAGCCGACGAGCTTCACGCCGTTCGGGCTGGTCGTCATCTCGCCGTCCCGGGCGCCCTCGACATTGCCGCCGCGCTCGACCGCGAGGTCGATCAGGACCGAGCCCGGCCGCATGGCGGCCACCATCTCGCCGGAGACGAGTTTCGGGGCCGGCCGGCCCGGGATCAGCGCCGTCGTGATGACGATGTCCTGCTTGGCGAT
>NZ_CAXTAZ010000100.1:0-5416 GCF_964242715.1 uncultured Enterovirga sp. | reverse complement strand
CTCAGGCGGCAAGCCGTTCAGCCGCGGCCATCTCTACGCCATCCTGCAGAACCCCATCTATGTGGGCCAGCTCTCCCACAAGGGCCGGGTCCATGCCGGGCAGCATCCCCCGATCGTCGATCCGGCGAGCTCCGACGCGGTCCAAAAGCAGCTCGCGGCCCACTCGCATCGCAAGAACCGTCCGGGCAGCCCGTCTGAGCATCTTCTGACCGGGCGCCTCCGCGACGACCGTGGTCATGCGATGAGCCCGACGCATGCCCAAAAGGGCAGCCGGCGCTATCGGTACTACGTCAGCCAGGCCGTGCAGCAAGGCCGCAAGCAGGAGGCCGGCAGCATCGCCCGCGTTCCAGCGGCCGAGATCGAGGCCGCCGTCATCGATGCGATCCGGAGCGGCACAGCAAACCCATCCGATCACTCAGATGCGGAGATGGTAGAGTCGATCCGAGAGGTCACGGTCCGTCCGGACATCCTCGACATCGAACTCGCGACGGGCGAGCTGATCCAGGCCTCCTGGATCCGCAGCCCGACGACCCGTCAGCGCGAGATCATCGTGCCGTCAGGAGTTGATCCAGATCGCGCAAGGCCAGCCCGCAGCCTGGATCGCGCCCGCCTGCTCCGATCCATCGCGCGTGGCCGGGGATGGCTGGACGAGATCGTCTCCGGCAGCATCGCCGACACCGATGCCATCGCGTCCCGCGAAGGCTGCAGCGAGCGCTCCGTCCGGATGACACTGTCGCTCGCGTTCCTGTCACCAGAGGTCGTCAGGACCATCGTGGCGGGCGGACTCCCGCGCGGTATCGGCCTGGCCCAACTCTCCGAGCAGCCTGCACCCTGGCACGCCCAGCACGATGCGCTCGGGCTCTGACGGCTGCATCTGCGGAAACGGAATTTAGGGCACCTGAGACTGGGCACCCAAACGGCCGGACAGAGACCCGAAATGCGAGAGAAGACGGTCTCTGTTTCAGGGCTGCTCGGCTAAGTCTCGGATAGGTCGAGAGAACTTAGGCCCGCACCGGAAACGGTGGTTTAACTAGACTGCGTGGTGGTGGACGCAGTCCGCACGAACCGGTCTCCGTGAAGGGCCATTCCCTGATAAACAGGGAAGATACAGGGACGACTCGCGTTCGGTGGACGGAACCCGGCCCCGTGCGGACCGATCTCCCAGCGCCGTGGCCCAACCTCGGCCGAAATTCCCGTTGCAAGGATCAGGGAATTTCACTCACCTCGCAGGTCGTTTGATCGCCTGAAATGGGATCAGCGTCTCCCGACCGGACGTGCGAGCCAAGCGTGCGGTGCCGGTACCGCTCCAAAATCGGGAATGCTCCGGTTCGCTCCATGCCCTAGGTGGTCTGCCTCCAGCAACGGAGGCAGACATGCCCGCCACTCTTCACCAGATCGAATATGCCCCCCTCGGCAAGCTCGCGCCGAATCCCAAGAACCCCCGGGTGCACAGCCGCAAGCAGCGCCGCCAGATCGCACGCAGTATCCAGCTTTTCGGCTTCACAAACCCGATCCTGGTCAACGAGAGCTACGGGATCATCGCCGGTCACGGACGCTACGAGACAGCAGTCGAGCTGGGCCTCAAGAGCGTACCCGTCATCCGGGTGACTGGGTTGTCCGAGACCGAGCAGCGCGGCCTGATGGTGGCCGACAACAAGCTCGCCGATAACAGCAGCTGGGACCCCGATCGTCTAGCGGAGGTTCTAAGCGGGTTGGCCGAGATCGACTTCGAGGTCGAGAACCTCGGTTTCGACGCAGCCGAGTTGGACAAGGTGCTGAACCATGTCGGCGACGGGTCCGTGGTCGATGAGGCCGACGCGATCGAGGAGCCGGACCGCCGGCGACCCGCAATCAGCCGGCGCGGGGACACCTTCACGATCGCCGGCCGGCATCGGCTGGGCTGTCACGATGCGACTGACCCGGCAATCTATCACGCCCTGCTCGCGCGGGAGCTCGTGCAGGCCGTCATCGCCGACGTGCCATATAACGTTGCCACGCAAGGCCACATCAGCAAGCGAAATCGCGGTGAGCACCCTTCCTTCGCGATGGCGGGCGGCGAGATGTCGGAGGAGGAGTTCACCTCCTTTTTGGGCAGCGTGTTCGCGCTCGCCTGTAGCCACAGCGCTGACGGCAGCCTGCATTACATCTTCATCGACTGGAGGCACCTGTTCGAGCTGCTCACCGCCGGACGACGCTGCTACGAGCTAAAAAACCTTTGTATCTGGGCCAAGGACAATGGCGGCCTTGGCTCGTTTTACAGGAGCCGTCACGAGCTGATCGCGGTCTTCAAGAACGGCACCGCGCCGCACGTCAATAACATCGAGCTCGGCCGGCACGGCCGCAACCGGACCAACGTCTGGGAGTACCCCGGCGCCAGCACGATGCGCCGCGGCCGGCTCGCCGACCTCAAGGACCACCCGACCGTGAAGCCGGTTGCCATGATCGCGGACGCGATCCTGGACTGCACCCGCCCGGGCGACACGGTGCTCGACCCGTTCCTCGGCTCCGGCACCACGATCCTGGCGGCCGAGCGGACCGGCCTCGTCGCCGTGCACGACGAGAGCGGCCTGACCTTCGACAAGCTCGCGGCGTCCCGGAGGGCCGGCAATGAGCGCTGACGGCCCCCCCGACGACGAGCCCGCCGACTACAAGGTCGGCTACAAGCGTCCGCCTCTGCATTCCCGTTTTAAGCCGGGCGTGTCGGCGAACCCCAGAGGTCGGCCGAAGGGCCGGCGCAACCTGAAGCATGATCTCGAGGAGGAGCTGTCGGAGCGGCTCACCCTCCGGGACGGCGACCGGCAACTCCGGCTGACCAAGCAGCGCGCTCTGGTCAAAGCCACCATCGCGCGCGCCATCAAGGGCGACGCTCGGGCCCAAGCTCAAGCCTACACCCTGCTGCTCCGCGCCTTCGGCATGGACGACGAGGTCCGGGACAAGACCGACCTCGCCTCGGCCGATGCCGACATCCTGGCCAATTACCTCAGCCGCATCAACAAGGGGAGGTCTTCGTGACCGACATGAACGCTCGCTTCCTCGACGCCGTCATCCGTACCGACTTCGTCTCGTTCATCGAGAAGTGCATGGGCACGCTCGCGCCCGCCACGCCCCTAATGCGGAACTGGCACATTCAAGCGATCGCCCACCATCTCGAGCTCTGTCGGCTCGGCCACGTCCGTCGGCTGATCGTCACGGTGCCACCACGCCACCTGAAGTCCGTGTGCTCCTCGGTCGCGTTCGTGGCCTGGCTGCTTGGACACGACCCGTCAGCCAAGATCATGGGGGTCAGCTACAATGCTGACATCGCGGCCATGTTCGCCCGGGACACCCGGACGGTGATGGAGGAGGAGTGGTACCGCCGCCTCTTTCCCAACACGCGCCTGAGTCGCCGTCGTTCGGCGGACATGGACTTCGTCACAACGAAGCGAGGCGGCCGCTACGCGGCTTCCACGGGTGGGCCGCTGACCGGTCGGGGCGCAGGGTTCATCATCATCGACGACCCAATCAAGGCGGACGACATCTTATCTGACGTGATGCGCGAACGGCCGATACGGTGGTTCCGGGAGACACTGATAACTCGCCTGGACGACAAACGTAACGACGTCATCATCCTGGTCATGCAGAGGCTGCACATCGACGACCTCGTCGGACACCTGCTGCCGACCGGCGAATGGCTCCATCTCGATCTTCCGGCGATTGCGCAGGAGGACCAGCGCATCCTGATCGGGCCCGATCAGTCCCACCTTCGCCTCAGGGGGAGCCTTCTCCATCCCGAGCGGGAGCCGCTTGAGGTGCTTGCCCGGATTGAGCGGGACATGGGCGCGCGAGCCTTCGCAGCCCAATACCTGCAACGACCGACTGCGCCAGAAGGCGCGATCATCCACTGGAGCTGGTTCGGATCCTACGACCGCCTTGGCGACCTTCGTCCAACTGACGAGATCGTTCAATCCTGGGACACGGCGTCGAAGACCGCGATCACGAACGACTACTCGGTCTGCACGACGTGGCTCATCCGCGAAGACAGATTTCACCTGCTTGACGTATATCGGGCTCGCCTCGCCTATCCCGATCTCCGGCGCAAGGTGATCGCGTTGGCGAAGGAGTTCGGTGCCAATTACGTGCTCATCGAGGACACGTCCTCAGGACAGCATCTGATCCAGGAGTTCCAGCGAGAGCGTCCGGACGGTGTTGACTGGTACGAGGTCACGGCCATCACGCCTGTCAAGGACAAGGTCGAACGCGCAGAAGCGGCCTCAGTTGCGATCGAACAAGGGCGCGTCCTGCTTCGTGCGGGCGCAGCATACCTCGAGGAATTGCGTGCCGAGATCGTCGCGTTCCCACGCGGGACCGACGATCAGGTCGACAGCATCACACAGTTCCTCGCATGGACGATGGCCCGCGTGACGTACGTCGGTCACATCAACCAGACCTTCGTTCACTGACGTCGAGCAAGGCTGTGTACCGGTACTTCCCCGTGCACAGACTCGCTCATCACCTCAGGCGTCATCTAACCCGCAGCGCATTCCGTAACCGACCGCGATATCAGGCGATGGTGAGCGTCCCAGAGCCGTCGCGCATGACGGCACACGTCGTAATCGCGCCGCCATGCGGACATGAGGTTGAACAGGCGCTTGTGGCCGACACGAAGTCCGTACTTGCCAACAATCGTCTCTGCGGCGACGACCGCAGCGGTCGGCCTGGCGTCGCCGTTGTGAGCGCGCCGCCGATCGTAGTCACTACCGTTCCAGAGATCGAGCATCGTTAGCAGGTAGTCGACGAGGATCCGCGCGCGATTGATCGCGACGCGAGACGCACGTTTCGGAACGCCGTCGAACTTGCGAAAGCGCGCTTGTCCGACATCGTGAGGCTTCTCGGGTTCACCGTTCGGATAGCGCTCGACGTACAAACGCAGCGGTTCGGGAAGTTCTGAACCGTTGCGTTTCGCTAGTAACGGTTGAACATGGCGTTCTTGCAGCCCACGACCCCAGTGGAGCTTCGTTAAACAGACTCGAACATCAAAATCAATGATCACAGATGAACTCCCCGTGAGAGATGTGGAGCCGTCTCGACTCAATAAGATCACGGACCTTGCTGGCCGTCTACCCTGGTACTCGCCTCGTTAAGGCTGATCCGACTGGCGGGACCGGCTCAAATCTGGTGCGACGTCGCGGCCGTCAGCTCAGCGATGAGGTCCTGCGGCTCGACTCCCATGCGCTTCGCGTTTGCCCGGACGATCAGGGTCGATAACGGCCCGGAATTCGTCTCGAAGGCGCTCGATCGCTGGGCGTACGAGAAAGGCAGCGCGCTGGACTTGTCGCGGCCCGGCAACCTTCCGCAACCTGGCTCAACGCCGTCGAGGGCTTCTAATCCTCATCGGTGTGATCCTCGTGTGGATTGAGACGGTCTGGGGCTGGCCGGA
>NZ_CAXTAZ010000099.1:0-6189 GCF_964242715.1 uncultured Enterovirga sp. | reverse complement strand
CAGGAGCCGAAGAACGCGCTCGTGAAGCAGTATCAGCGCCTCTTCGAGATGGAGGACGTCCATCTGACCTTCCAGGACGAGGCGCTCTCGGTCGTGGCCCGCAAGGCGATCGAGCGGAAGACCGGCGCCCGCGGGCTCAGGTCGATCCTCGAAGGAATCCTTCTGGACACGATGTACGATCTGCCGGGGCTCGACTCGGTCGAGCAGGTCGTGATCGGCCCCGAGGTGGTCGAGGGCAAGACGCGGCCGCTCTTCATCCATGGCGATCGCGGGCAGGAGCCCGCCAAGGAGAGCGCGTAGCGCGGGTCGGGGCTCGGACCGCAATCCGGTCCGGCATGCTCGGAGCCGCCGCTCCCGAGAGGTTGCTTCGGCGCATCGCCGGAGCGCGGGCTGGTGTGGGTCGCGTGAGCCGCGTAGGGGCGATCGGCCCGGCGAAGCTGCGGCGTATGGTTGCTTGAAAGCGGCTCCGCTCTTCGCCACCTTACTCTCTGCGTGTCACGCGTACGCTCATGTTCGAGGTGCGTAAGCTGCGTGCCGGGCGCAACCGACCGAGGGTCGGCGTGAGCGTCTCGGCGTTCCGTCCACGAGCCTGCTCATGCGAGAGGCGTCGGGGGCGTCGTCACAAGGATCTCCTTTGATGTCAGACCAGAAGACACGCCAGCCGGTTCAGCCTGGTACGGTCGGCACCTACGCGGTGCTCCCGCTCCGAGACATCGTCGTCTTCCCGCATATGATCGTGCCGCTCTTCGTCGGCCGCGAAAAGTCGATCCGTGCGCTCGAAGAGGTCGTGAAGGGTGACCGCCACATCCTCCTCGCCACGCAGCAGAATGCGACCGACGACGATCCGGCGACGGACACGATCTACAATGTCGGAACGCTCGCCTCCGTGCTGCAGCTGCTGAAGCTGCCGGACGGCACCGTGAAGGTGCTGGTCGAGGGCGCGAGCCGGGCCAAGGTGAATCGCTACACCCGCACCGAGGATTTCTACGAGGCCGAGGCCGAGGCGCTGGCGGATGGCGCGAGCGATCAGGTCGAGGCCGAGGCGCTCGCCCGCTCGGTCGTGTCCGAGTTCGAGAACTACGTGAAGCTGAACAAGAAGGTGTCGCCCGAGGTCGTCGCGGCCGTGACGCAGATCGAGGACCCCTCGAAGCTCGCCGACCAGATCGCCTCGCATCTCGCTGTCAAGATCTCCGACAAGCAGGAGGTCCTCGCGACCTCGACCGTCGCGCAGCGCCTGGAGAAGGTGCTGGGTCTCATGGAGAGCGAGATTTCCGTGCTCCAGGTGGAGAAGCGCATCCGGACCCGCGTCAAGCGGCAGATGGAGAAGACCCAGCGCGAATACTACCTGAACGAGCAGATGAAGGCGATCCAGAAGGAGCTGGGCGACGGCGAGGACGGCAAGGACGAGCTGGCCGAGCTGGAGGAGCGGATCGAGAAGACGAAGCTCACCAAGGAGGCCCGCGAGAAGGCGCGCGGCGAGCTGAAGAAGCTCCGCCAGATGTCGCCGATGTCGGCCGAGGCGACGGTGGTCCGCAACTATCTCGACTGGCTGCTCGGCATCCCGTGGAGCAAGCGCTCGAAGATCAAGAAGGATCTACTGGGCGCCCAGGTGATGCTCGATCACGACCATTTCGGTCTCGAAAAGGTCAAGGAGCGGATCGTCGAATATCTCGCCGTGCAGCAGCGCACCAACAAGCTCGCCGGGCCGATCCTCTGCCTCGTCGGCCCTCCGGGCGTCGGCAAGACTTCGCTCGGCAAGTCGATCGCGAAGTCGACAGGCCGCGAGTTCGTTCGCATGTCGCTCGGCGGCGTGCGTGACGAGGCCGAGATCCGTGGTCACAGGCGGACTTACATCGGTTCTCTGCCCGGCAAGATCATCCAGTCGATGCGCAAGGCAAAGACCTCGAACCCGCTCATCCTGCTCGACGAGATCGACAAGATGGGCATGGATTTTCGCGGCGACCCGTCGGCGGCGCTCCTCGAGGTGCTCGACCCCGAGCAGAACCACACCTTCAACGACCATTACCTCGAGGTCGATTACGACCTGTCGGATGTGATGTTCGTGACGACGGCGAACACGCTGAACATCCCCCCGGCTTTGCTCGACCGCATGGAGGTGATCCGCATCGCCGGCTACACGGAGGAGGAAAAGGCGGAGATCGCCCGCAGGCACCTCGTCCCGAACGCGCTGAAGAAGCACGGACTTTCGGACAAGGAATGGTCGATCGACGACGAGGCGATGCTGGAGCTGGTCCGGCGCTACACCCGGGAGGCCGGTGTCCGGAATCTCGAGCGCGAGCTGTCGAACCTGATCCGCAAGGCCGTGAAGGAGATCATCATCTCCAAGGTGAAGAGCGTCGAGGTCACGATCGCGAACCTCGCCGGCTATCTCGGGGTGCCGAAATTCCGGTACGGCGAGGTGGAGGACGAGGATCAGGTCGGCGTCGTCACGGGCCTCGCCTGGACCGAGGTCGGGGGCGAGCTGCTCACGATCGAGAGCGTCATGATGCCCGGCAAGGGCAAGATGACGGTCACGGGCAACCTTAAGGACGTGATGAAGGAATCGATCTCGGCGGCGGCCTCCTATGTTCGCTCGCGGGCGCTCGATTTCGGCATCGAGCCGCCCCGGTTCGAGCGGCGCGACATCCACGTCCACGTGCCGGAGGGAGCGACCCCGAAGGACGGACCGTCGGCCGGCATCGCCATGGCGACTTCGATCGTCTCGGTCTTCACCGGCATCCCGGTCCGGCGCGATCTCGCCATGACCGGCGAGGTCACGCTGCGGGGCAGGGTGCTTCCGATCGGCGGGTTGAAGGAGAAGCTCCTGGCGGCGCTGCGGGGCGGCATCAAGAAGGTGCTGATCCCCGAGGAGAACGCCAAGGATCTGGCCGACATCCCGGACTCCGTGAAGAACGGGATGGAGATCGTGCCGGTCTCGCGCATGGAGCAGGTCCTCACCCACGCTCTCATCCGCATGCCGGAGCGGATCGAGTGGGAAGAGCCGGCGGTGTCGCCGATCAAGCCCGCCGCGGGTGAGGATGACGCCGCAGGCGTCGTCGCCCACTGACATGGACCCTCGGCGGCTGAAGCCGCCGGGTTCGTCCAAGAGGCTCCCGAGCGAAGGCTCGGGAGCCTTTTTCACGTCGGGTTTGGCGTAAGGCTCGCGCAAGGGCACCGGCCGAGGCAAACGCCGTGGCTCGTGGCCTCCCGCCCCTGTCCGTGCTATCGGCCGCGCACGGGCGGTTAGCTCAGCCGGTAGAGCATCTCGTTTACACCGAGAGGGTCGGCGGTTCGAACCCGTCACCGCCCACCAGCAGCAATGGCGGAGGCGAGCGAAGGCGGGGTCACCGCGCCGCGGCCGAGCCGGCGACCGACCCGCGGCGGCCTTGCGACGCAGGGAGACGGCCGTCGTCATTCCGCACCAGACGGCGGACGGCCCGTCGCGCAGGCATCACGCTCTTCTGGTGAGAACGATCCGCGGCAACGCCCCACGAACGAAGCCGTGTGAGACGCTCGCTTCGAAGTCGCCGGCCAGCACGCCCACGTCGTGCAGCAGCGCCCGTATCGCCTCCCGGGCATCGCCCTTGAACTCGTACAGGACGGCATCGACCTCGGCCTCGGTCGGGAATGCCCCTTGGTCGTCTGGCGGAGCGTCGGCCATGGCTGTCCTCGAAATGGAACATAATAGGAACAAGCCCCCAAACGAGTCGAGTCCCGTAGGTGCGCCCGATCTGTCGCACTGCGTGCCGCACTCGCCGTTCGGCGGCTCGTCGTGCGGAGCTCCACCGCAACTCTGCCCCGTTGCGCCGACGGCCAGGGGTGCCGCTCGTCGATGTCGGCCCGCAAGCAAAGATCGGCGCCAGCTGGATTTTGGTCGGAACGCGCAGTGACGTGGGAGAGCGGTTCGACGGCCCGGTTCGGCGGTCCGAAATCCTCAGCGAGCCTGCATCCCGAGGCGCGGCCGATGTTGACAGGCTGGGCCCCGAAACCTAAACCCCGCGCTCCCGCCGCATGCGGCGGGAGGATGCGGGCGTAGCTCAGTTGGTTAGAGTGCCGGCCTGTCACGCCGGAGGTCGCGGGTTCGAGTCCCGTCGCCCGCGCCAGTGCCTCGTGGCGCTGCCCTGCATCGTATTCTCCTGAACCCGTGGCCGTGACTGTTCGGCCGAAGCTTGAGCGCTCGACCTCGGGATAGGACTTCGCACAGCCCGCCTTGACTGGCTGGACGGCGACTTCGTGGGGATACTGGCAGCTCGCATTAACATTGCTGCGACGTGGCAGGTGACCTCGGCCCTAAAATGTCGTCTGGACGAGGAGGAACTTGGCTGCTCCACGCCGCGTTATGGCCAAGTTCGATCCTGATCACCGCCCGGAGTTTCCCTTGTCCACCCCGTCCACGATGCGCTCCGCGTCCCTCGCCGGCGTCGCCTTCATCGGGGCGCTGTTCGCGGCCATGCCCGCCCAGGCAGGGTTGTTCGACTTCCTGTTCGGCGGAGACGGCTTTCGGCAGCCGCCGCCGCCGCAATACCTCCCGCCGCAGGCCCCGATCGACGTTCGGGTGAATCCGCGGCGCAGGGCACCGGGCTCGTCCGCCTCGAAGCCGACGATGGAGCGGGCCGTCGAGCGCAAGCCGGTGATTTCGAAGCCCATCGATCCGGTTGCCCGTCCGAACTGGTTCCTCGAAGACCCGACGTTGCGGCGCGGCGACATCGTCGTGCTGAAGGGCCAGGTCCTGGTCTTCAACGGCGCGCGTGGCGCAGTGACGCCAGCGGCCTTCACGTCGCTCGACCGGTCTTCCCTCGTCTCGCGGGCGGAGAAGACCCGGATCGAGAAGATGGCGGACACGACCGGGCCGGCGGTGGAACCCGTCGCCAAGGCGGCGCCGAACAAGGCAGCCGCCCTCGTCGCGACCGAGTAGGCGGGGGCTTGGCCGGCAACACGCCGGCCGAACTTCACGCCATGAGGCGGTCGCCTCGCCCGAGCGGATCCGGCAGCGCCTCTCCGTCCGGCGTGAAAGCCAGTGAGACCGAGTTGATGCAATAGCGTAGCCGCGTCGGCGCCGGTCCGTCGGGGAAAACGTGTCCCTGGTGGCTGTCGCAGCGCGCGCAACGCGTCTCGACCCTGGTCATGCCGTAGCTGCGATCCGTTATCGAGAGAACATGCGCCTCGTCGATCGGGGCGAAGAAGCTGGGCCAGCCGGTCCCGCTCTCGAATTTCGTCTCGGCGCGAAAGAGCGGCAAGCCGCATTCGCGGCAGCAATAGACCCCCTCCTGCTCGTTGTTCAGCAAACCGCCGCAGAATGGCGCTTCCGTGCCGTGCTGGAGCAGGACGCGCTTTTCCTCTTCCGAGAGGTCGGCTTCGAGCCGACGGCGCTCCTCCGGGGAGGGCGGGGTGAGGTCGAAGCCCGCCTGCGAGGTCGTGGGCCGGGGTGCCTCGGCAGCCTCGGGGGCGGGATCGCGTCGGAACAGGTCGAGAATGCTCATGGCGGTGCAACGCGCGACACCGCCGGCCGGTTCGACCGGCGGCATTTGTGGCGATCGGCCAGCCCTCAGTCGATCCCGGGCAGGTCGAGCCCATGCTGGCGGGCGCAGGCGAGCGCGTCCTCGTAGCCGGCATCGGCGTGGCGCATCACGCCCGTCGCGGGGTCGTTCCACAGCACGCGCGCGATCCGGCGCGCCGCCTCGGGCGTGCCGTCGCAGCAGATCACCATGCCGGCATGCTGCGAATAGCCGACCCCGACCCCGCCGCCATGGTGGATCGAGACCCAGGTCGCGCCGGACGCGCAATTCAGGAGCGCGTTGAGGAGCGGCCAGTCCGAGACCGCGTCCGACCCGTCCCGCATCGCCTCGGTCTCCCGGTTTGGCGAGGCGACGGAGCCCGAATCGAGGTGGTCGCGCCCGATCACGACCGGCCCGATCTCGCCCCTCGCCACCATCTCGTTGAAGGCGAGGCCGATCCGGTGCCGGTCGCCGAGCCCGACCCAGCAGATCCGCGCCGGCAGGCCCTGGAAGCGGATGCGCTTCGCCGCCATGTCGAGAGCCAGGTGTGGAGATGCGCGTCGTCCGGCATCAGCGCCTTCACCCGGGCATCGGTCTTCGCGATGTCCTCGGGATCGCCGGAGAGCGCCGCCCAGCGGAACGGCCCGACGCCCCGGCAGAAGAGCGGCCGGATATAGGCCGGCACGAAGCCCGG
>NZ_CAXTAZ010000098.1:0-6270 GCF_964242715.1 uncultured Enterovirga sp. | reverse complement strand
CCCTCCGACACCGATGCCGGCCACGATCCAACGCGCGCGGCGTGTCTCGATTCCCGGATAGTGGAAGCCGACCAACCACGGCATCTCACCATAGCCGGTCATCGCTCGGTAGAGATAGGTGTGGGCCTCGTAACCCCCGCCCGGAACCCAGTTCCAGTGTCCCCGCGAACGCCGGAAGGGCACGGAGGCATTCAGCGCGTTCAACGGACGCGCCCAGATGCTCGCCAGGTAGCGATCCGGGAACACGCTGATGTGTGGCAAGGGTTGCGCGGAGCCGAAGCGGCTCGACACGGCCGTCGAGGCCAGCAGCGGATGAGCGACGACCTGCTCCTGCCCGGTCAGCACGAATGGGGTTTGGCCAAGATCGTCCTCAATCTCGCCGAGGTAGCGAGACAGGTCCATGATCGACACCGCCGCGACCAGGACGCCCCGGAACTCACCGCCGGCTCCGACCAAGGGTGCGCGGAACTGCAGAATGCGCTGGTCGAGCGGATCGCTCCACACGGGACCGATCCAGCTCGGCTCGGCACCTGAGCGTGCTGCATCGAGGTGGGAGCGGCCATTTGGTATGCGGGCGACATCCACGTCGTCGTAGATGCGGTAGTCGAGGCGATTGTACCGCGTTACCCGCAGATCGGATCGGACGAACGCGATGCCGGTCGTCTGGGGCGTTGCCGCTAGGGCCGAGACGAGCGCGGTGCGGAGGGCAGCCTCATCCTCTACGTCAAGCTTTCCGAGTCGAACGGCGTCGACCACGAAGGCAACCTGGACACGCACCGGGTCGAGATGTGCGGCGATACGCTCAACGACGACGTCGAGTACGAGTTCGTCACGGTCGCGGAGCAGGCGGCTCGTATTGTCCCGCGCACCATAGAAGCCGAGTACGATGACGGGCACAACCGCGCATAGCACGAGCGCTGCAAGTAGGAGCGGAAGCAGCCACGTGATTGGCAGGCCACGCTCTTTCTCAGGGCTATCGATAAACGTCGTCGAGCTGTCGGCCGCGGATGGCAACGACGCCCGGGGGACCTCCCCCGTGGGCGTGTTCTTCGACATTGCGCGGAAATCGGGTCCTCAACTGGCCCGGCGCAGCACGAAAGTTCCGAAGGCGGTCGGGATTTCGATACGGATGGGAAAGCGGAGATGCACCCCTCCCGGCGATGCGGAGAAGGCAACTAGGACAGTCCGTGGCGGTGCAGTTTCCAAGGCCCGCTTGTGCCCCGCGATCGGCCGCGATGTCGCCTGGCAGACGATCTCGCCGTCGCGAGCTTCGCCGGGCCCAAATGTCACATCGAAGCGGGTTGTGCCGGAGAAGACCGGGGTGACGCCCCGGCATGGATCGCTGCCCGCGGCGGCTTGGAGCGCTCGCGTCATCACGGCCGTCAACGGGTTGATCACGTCATCCTGGTGAGCGGGAAGAATGGGTGTGCGCTCCGCCCGCTCGGTATCGCTGTACTCGGGACTGATCGTCGTGCGGACGGCGCGATCACCCGCGAAAGCGACGGAGACGTTGCGGCTCTCTCGTCCGCTTGATGAGACCCGATAGTTCATTGGCTGCAATCGCGTCTGGCGGAAGCGGCCTTGCGTCTCGGCGTCGAAGACGTTGGAAATGCCGAGGATGCCGACCTTGCCGTTGACCCGCGCCGAGTACGCACCCTCGTCAACGCGGCCGCTTACCCGACCCTCTCCGACCGGGACACCGGCCAGAGTCACACGGTAGGTCGCCGAGAACTCCTCGGCTCGCGCAGCCAACCCCGATCCCGCCAGAAGGAGCGCGGCTGCGAGAACACGTCGCGAAGTGCCCCATCCGGCGGCGGGCCGAAGCAGGCCACTGGCCGAAGAGACGCAGTCGACTACTGATTGGACCATCATAGTCCTCCGAACCGATAGGTGATGCCGCCTCTGATCAGGTTGCCCTCCGTCGTGAACCGTGACGTGAAGCTGCCGGTCGGTCCACCAGGTATCGACGCGTTGACGACAACGTTGCGGCTACCCAGGTCGTAGCGGATGTACTCGAGCTTCGCCGTGATGGCGCCGGGCTGGATCAGCCCGAAATAGACCAGGGGATTGTACCGTCCAATCGCGCTATCGGCCGGGAGAGCGTATTCGATGCCGCCGCCGTAGACGAACCCTGTACCGACCCCGTCGTATTCACCCTGGTAGGCGAGCGCACCGTTCGAGCCGGTGAGGAAGGCTGCGCGATAGTTCAGGCCGCCGAACGCGAAGCCGCCCGTCCCGTAGACGAGGAACCGGTCGAAGCCGTAGCCGACACGGCCGCGAACGGTGCCGAGCCAATCAAGCTGCTGGCGAAACCCGCTGAGCTCTGAGGTGAAGCCGTTCACGGCGAGCGCCGGCCCCGAGAAACTGGCCCGGCCATCCTGGTTCACCAGCGTAACGTCGAGCGCGACGCCGACGACGATGCCATTGCCGGGCGTGAATTGGTGGTCGTAGCCGACGTTGCCGCCCAATCCGGCCCGGCCCTCCTGCCGATTTTCGATGGTCGCTGGGCGACGTCCTTGTGCAACGGCGAGCTGCGTGTCGGTCAGACCGCCGGCTGCAGTGTTGTTGCCGAATGTCCGTATGGTCTGTCTGTCGGAAAAGGCATAACCGGCCAGCGTGCCTGCATAAAACCCAGTCCAGCTGAAGACGGGCGCCTGAGGATTCGGCGTAGGGGCGGCGCTGCCGAGATCAGCGGCCGAAGCTCCCCCTGCGGCGACGATCAGGGCGAGCGCGAGAGGCGTCAAGCGGGACAACATGCTTCGAACCTTCCATTGTGCCGAGATCGATGTTTCGGAGGGGGCGAGCGCAAGGAACTCAGAGAAGAAGGGCCGCAAGCACGGCTATGCCGTGCGCTACGATGGTCACGACTACCTCAGCCGAAATTCTCATCGACCGACTCCCTGGTTATTGGACTAAATCAACAATCGTCCCCTCTTCGAGGATCCTCCTGAGAGCTTACCAGCCCGAGGTAGACGAGGAGTGAAGCTCCCTTGCAAACACCTTCCGGAGCAGGCAGATGGGCTGACTAACATCGATTTAGCAAGTAGGATGGATTTCCGTGCCTAGTCTGAAAAAACAGACTGATATGCGCGCCGGATCGACGGGAGTACTTCCGGACGGACATCCATGTCACCCGGACGCACTCCCTCCTGAAATGTTCAAGGATGCGATCCGCGTCCTGACGGGCAAGTGGAAGGTCGAGCTGATCTGGACGCTCGTCAATGGGACGCTGCGCTTCGGCGAGCTCCGGCGTGCCCTTCCGGGCATCACACAACACATGCTGACAACACAGTTGCGCGAACTCGAATCAGACGGCCTGGTCAAGCGCACGGTCTATGCCGAGATCCCGCCACGTGTAGAATACGAGGTCACGGACGCTGCCCTCGCGTTGAAACCCATGTTCCGCGAGTTGATGGCTTGGTCCCAGGTTCACGGTCCGCTCGCCCGCAGAACTGGCGAGAGATCCTCCTGACTGGGAAGCTTCCGAGTGATCGACCGCTCGGTCCCGCTCCGCTCACGCGAGACACCCAAAAGATCCCAGAGCGTGCCGCCGAGAGGTGGACGCGGAATTCCGACCGAACCTACGAGGTCGTCTCGCTACGCCACCGCAACGCCTCGACGAGCGCACGAAGCGCGGGGGTGGTCTGCCGGCTGAGGTAGTAGAGGTGGTAGCCTGAAAAAGGCGTGCACCACTCGTCCAGAACCTGGACGAGGTGTCCTGACGCCACCTCGGCCGCGACATCGGACTCCAACATGTAGCCGAGTCCGGCGCCCGCCCGGACTGCTGCGCCAGCGAGGGACGCGTCGTTGACGATCAGTTGTCCACTCGGACGCACACGCACCTCGTCTCCTCCGCGCGCGAACTCCCAGGGTAAGAGGCCGCCTCCACCGATCAGGCGGTAGCTGACGCAATTGTGGGCCGCCAACTCGGCGGGCGTCCTAGGCTGCGGTTGGCGGCTGAAATACGCGGGTGTGCCGACCACAACCGTCCGCAGGTCCGGCCCGACCCGCACCGCCACCATGTCGAGCTCGACCGTTTCCCCGAAACGGATGCCGGCGTCGAACCCGTCCGCGACGATGTCGGTCAGGCGGTCGTCGACGATGACCTCGACCGATACGGACGGGTGTTCCAGTAGGAAACGCGGCAGCGCCGGGTCGAGCACGGTGCGGGCCGCCGAGGAGAAGGTAGTCAGCCGCAGTGTCCCGGACGGCTCTCCGCGCCAGTCCCCGAGCGCCTCAAGGCCCCGCGCGACCTCTGCCAACGCCATGTCGAGCGAGCGCATCAGCCTCTCCCCCGCCGGGGTCGCCGCGACGCTCCGTGTGGTTCGGGCGAGAAGACGAACTCCGAGCCGCGCCTCCAAGCCACGCATCGCGTGGCTGAGCGCGGAGGGAGACACGCCGAGTTTGGCAGCCGCACGCGTGAAGCTGCGCGCGCGGGCCACTGCCGCGAACGCCGCAAGATCATCGAGCGTGCCACGCCGCATTGCTGAATCCTGCTCACAGACCCTTGCTGTCGTACTTAACTTATTCCGCGTAGACGGCCGCGCTATCACGTCCTGAGCTTGAAGGATGTTCAACAATGAATCTCATGACGTAACGTACGCTCGGCCGCTCCGGTCTGGCCGTCAGCCCGTTAGCATTGGGTACCATGACATTCGGCACAGCCCGCTGGGGGCTGGACGAGAGCGGCAGTCGCGCCGTGTTCGAGGCCTATGTCGACCGCGGCGGAAACTTCTCGATACGGCCGACGTGTATGCGGGCGGCGAGAGCGAGGCGATGATCGGCCGCTTCGTCGCCGAACGCTCACTGCGTCAGCAGATCGTTCTGGCGACAAAGTCCGGGTTCGCCACGGGCCAGGGTCCGCATTCTGGCGGCAATGGGGCCAAGCACGTCCACGCGGCCCTGGAAGCCTCGCTGCGGCGGTTGAGGACCGACTACGTCGATCTCTACTGGGTCCACGTCTGGGATGGCGTCACGCCGGCCGAGGAACTGGCCGAGACGATGACCGGCCTCGTGCGGTCGGGCAAGGTCAGGTATTGGGGACTGTCGAACATGCGCGGGCTGCCAGGCCCGATCGCCTTGCAATACTTCTACTCGCTCGTGAGCCGGGAACGCCCGCCTGGTTTGTCGCCCAGCTCGCAACCCTGGCGAAGGTACGTGGAGGACGAGCACATTCCGCTCGCGGCCGAGTTCGGCATGGGCATGGTGCCGTGGTCGCCGCTCGCCTACGGATTGCTGACGGGAAAGTACGATCGCGTCACCGTGGAAGCTGCCCAAGGCGAGAGGGTGGCCTTCCGAAGGATGCCGCGAGGGCGGGCGAGGTGCGACCCGTGGGCGACAAGCGGCTCGACGGCGCGAACCCATTCGGCGACAGCCTCTTCACCCACCGCAACTGGGACATCGTCGAGGTGGTGCGAAAGGTGGCGGACGCGATTGGCCAGCCGGCTGCGCGGGTCGCCCTGTCCTGGGTCACGGGCCGGCCGGGCGTGGCGTCGACCCTCATGGGGGTGAGCCGGCCGACGCAGGTGGACGACAATATCGCAGCGCTCGATCTCGTCCTGTCGGCCGAGCACCGGGCCACCCTTGACGAGGCCAGCGCGTCGACCGAGCCGCGCATGATCTACGGTCTCGCACGTCGGCCCTTGCGCGACCACGTCGTCTTCGGAGGCTACGCGGTGTTGCGGCCCGATTAGGTGCTACGCACGGTGAGCCGATGAGACGCTCCGCGAGCGGCCTGCAATGAAGTGGGCCAATCACATTTCCGCTTCGGGCGCCCGGATGGCGGCTTCAGGACGGCCGGCACGGGTGCGAAGCTGGCGCGACCAAATCTGGCCGTATTCGGGGCTTCGGTCTCGGGCGGAACGATAGCGAAAGCCGGACCTTCCTAGGCTGCGCTCGTCCTTGAGCGTGCCTCGACCAGTGACTCTATTCGGGCCGCCGCTTCATCCGTGACTGGGTTGAAGACGAGCATACCAAGATCCGGCCTGCCATCCACCGCGAAGGCAGAATACTCCAACTCGACACGGCCGGCTTCCGGATGATCGATGCGCTTGATACCTTCGCTGTAGCTGGCGATGTAGTTGTTCTGCCAGAGCGCCGCGAAGTCTCCGCTGAGCCGCGATCGCTCGTCGACCAGTTGTTCACCTCCGCGCCTGCCCCCGCGCCGGCGCGGGTTGCGTCCGCCCGGAAGGCACCCACCACGTGCCGCGCTAACCCAGTTTCGTCAAGTTCGTCCGGTGACCGCGCTTGGACCTTTCCGGCGGTGTTCGA
>NZ_CAXTAZ010000097.1:0-6363 GCF_964242715.1 uncultured Enterovirga sp. | reverse complement strand
AGCACGATCTCGAGCTTCACCTTGGGCAGGAAGTCGACCACGTATTCGGCACCGCGATAGAGCTCGGTATGCCCCTTCTGGCGGCCGAAGCCTTTCGCCTCCACGACCGTGATCCCTTGAAGGCCGACCTCCTGAAGCGCCTCCTTAACCTCGTCCAGCTTGAAGGGCTTGATGATCGCTTCGATCTTCTTCATCGCGAATGGGGCTCGGTTCGTCGTCGGACGCGTGTCTGCTCCAATATCACCGCACTATCGACCCTGCCACGCTGATTCTGCGGCTCGCCATGCAGAGGCTGCTATAAAAATATGCAGATTAGTTATTGGCTGGGCATTTTAGGAACGGCTTGGCGGAGGTGAGCGTGCTGATTGAGCGAAGCCTGCTGCTGACTGCGTCAGAGATGCGCGAGGCCGAGGCCCGGGCCGTGTCGACGGGTGCGAGCCTTTTCGGCCTGATGCTGAAAGCCGGCGAAGCGGTCGCTGACCGTGCAGTCGCGATGACCGGTCCGGGTGACCGCATCCTCGTCCTCTGCGGCCCCGGGAATAATGGCGGGGACGGGTTCGTGGCGGCCCGGCTCCTCGTCGCCGCGGGCCGGTCGGTCGAACTCGCCTCGGCGAAGCCGGTCGGTGCGCTGACGGGGGATGCCGCCCTGGCCGCGCAAGACTGGACCGGGCCCGTTCTGCCGCTCGAGGCGGCCCGACCTGAGCAATTGACCCTCGTCGTCGATGCCCTGTTCGGGACCGGTCTCGGCCGAGACGTGGACGGGCCGGTCGCGGATGTGATCGCAAGGGTCGCTTCGGCCGGCACGCCTGTTCTCTCCGTCGACCTGCCCTCCGGTATCGATTCCGATACCGGGCAGGTGAGGGGCGTTGCGATCCGGGCGACCTGCACGCTCGCGCTCGGGGCGCGGAAACTTGGTCACCTTCTCTATCCCGGTCGGGAGCATGCCGGCGCGGTCGAGATCGCGGATATCGGCATCCCGCCGGCTTGCTTCCCGGATGCCGGGCGAACCGTCGTGAACGATCCGGAGATGTGGGGCCGTCAGCTCCCGCGCGCCGGCACGGCAGGCCACAAATACGATCGCGGACACGCGATCGTCGTCTCGGGCGGCCCGGCCCATACCGGGGCCGCCCGCCTCGCCGCCCGGGGCGCGCTCCGGGCGGGGGCGGGCCTCGTGTCGCTCGTCACCTCGGCCCGTGCGCTCTCGGTCAACGCCGCCCACCTGACCGCGATCATGCTGCGGGTCGCCGACGATCCGGACGAATTCTCCGACCTCCTCACCGACGACCGGTTCAACGCCCTCGTGCTCGGTCCCGCGCTCGGGGTGGGTCCCTCGACCCGGGGCTGGGTTCAGGCGGCGCTCGAAGCCGACCGGGGAACCGTGCTCGACGCAGACGCGCTGACGAGCTTCGCCGGGGAAGCCGGCGCGCTCCGGGATGCGATCGGCGCCGGGCGTGAGACTCCGGTCGTGCTGACGCCGCATGACGGCGAGTTCCGCCGCCTCTTCGCCGGGCCAAGCGAGGAATCGGCCGACGCGCGCGACATCGTCGGCTCCGGCTCCAAACTCGACCGCGCGCGGCGCGCGGCCGTCTTCATGGGCGCGGTCGTCGTCCTGAAAGGGCCGGACACCGTGATCGCGGCCCCGGACGGACGTGCGGCCGTGAACGCGAACGGGTCCGCTCATCTCGCGACCGCCGGCTCGGGCGACGTGCTCGCCGGCATGATCGGCGGCCTCCTCGCTCAGGGCATGCCCGGCTTCGAGGCCGCGTCCGCCGCGGTCTGGATGCATGCCGACGCGGCCGAGCGGTTCGGCCCCGGGCTGATCGCCGAGGACCTGCCCGACATGCTGCCGCAGGTTTGGCGCGATCTCCTCTGACGCGAGCGGGTCAGGTCACCTCGAACCAGGTCCACAGCCCGGTATCCAGCCGCTCGAGCACGCTCGATCCGATCAGCCAGCGGCCCGGATTGTCGGCCGCGAAGGCGATCCGAACGGTCTTTCCCTCGGCCACCTGCAAGGTGTCGAACCACCATGGCTCCCACCCGTCGTCGAGCGCATGCAGCACCCGGAAGACGTGGCCATGCAGGTGGATCGGCTGCACGAACCCGGTCGCATTGCGGAGCGCGAGCACGACCGTCTGACCGCGTCGCGTGGTGAACAGGGGCGGGGAGGAGCTCGAGCCGGACGCGCCGTTCAGTTGCCAGATCCGTTTCGCGTCGCCCGTGTAGCCGATGGCGCCGGCCTCGGTGCGGATGATGCCGCCCGAAACCACGAGGTCGCGCCGGAGCGCGGTCTGAAGCGGGATGTTCGGCGAGAGAAGCCGGTTCGGGGGGAGCGCGGCGACGGCCCCCCGGTCGACCGAATCCCCGGCGCCCGCCGTGAATTCGACGAGCGGCATTCCCGCGCCGACGAGGGCCGTGATCGAGCCCTTCGCGCCAGCCTCCGCCGGCATGTCGATGAAGAGGTCGTACCGGGTGCCGGGCGCGAAGGGGAGGGTGGAGCGGAGCGGCTCGAACGTGTCGGTGGGCTGGCCGTCGACAGCCGCGACATGCGTCTTCAGGCCGTCGAAGCGGATCCGCATCGTGCGGGCGTTGCAGCCATTCGCCAGCCGGAGACGGATGCGGGATCCCGGGGGGAGGGCGATCCGCTTCGGCGCCTCCGCGCCGTCGACCACGATCCGGTTCCCGAGCCGGCCCGCGGCCGCGGCCTCCTGCGGCGACCCGAACGGCGCGAGCGCCCCCGACGGCTGCACGAGCCAGTCCCGGACGACGAGCGCGAACTCGGCATCGACCGCCGGCGGCTCGCGCTCCTCGACCACGAGCAGGCCGGCAAGCCCGCGCCCGGCCGGCTCGCTCGACCCGCCGAGCACCATCGGCCGGATGAGCGAGAGCCCGGGATCGGGCGGGGTGAAGCGATATTCGAAGCTCCCGCCCGGCGCGACGGGAGGCTGCGACAGGCCGCCGACGCCGTCCATCGACGATGGGCCTCGAACGCCGTGCCAATGCAGGCTCAGCGGCAGGGTCGTGTTGTTACGAAAGAGGATCCGCACCTCCTCTCCGTGCCGGATCCGGATCACCGGCCCGGATTCGCGCCCCCCGAAGGTCCAGATTTCGGTCGCGGGCTGGCCCGGAACCAGGACGGCCTGGCTCGGTCCGGCTTCGAGCTGGACCGGAGCCGCGCCCTCGGGCGCCTTGGTGGCCTGCGCCCGCGCCGGAAGGGCGACGAGGGTGGCGGCGAGCCCGGCGAGGGCGGTGCGGCGATCGAAGATGGCGTTCATGCATCCTCTCTCTAGCTCGCGCGCGAGCCGTGGGCGAGGCCGGGGCCGATCCGCTCAGGGTTGCCGGCCCGTTGGCTTTGTGAGAAGGACCCGCCACCGCGGCGCGGCGCCAAGGGCGTCTTTCGGCGGGCGTGGCGGAACTGGTAGACGCGCTGGATTTAGGTTCCAGTGACGAAAGTCGTGGGGGTTCGAGCCCCTCCGCCCGCACCACTCGCCGTGAGCCGCACCGTACCTATCTAAGGCGGCGATCCCCGTTCCGGGGGCGCCGGCCGCATCCGTTCGACGAGGCAAGATCATGCAGGTCACCGAGACCAGGTCGGAAGGCCTACGCCGCGAGTTCCGGGTCACCCTGCCGGCGAGCGAGCTGGAGCAGCGGCTCGCGGGCGAACTCGCCACCCTGAAGGACCGCGTCAAGATCAACGGGTTCCGGCCCGGCAAGGTGCCGCTCGCCCATATCCGCAAGCTCTACGGCCGCTCGGTCATGGCCGAGGTCGTCCAGAATGCCGTCAACGAGGCGAATCGCAAGATCATCGAGGACAACAGCTTCAAGCTGGCCCTCGAGCCGAAGATCGACATGGTCGGCGACCAGGCCGAGGTCGAGAAGGCGCTGGAGGCGAAGGGCGATCTCGACTTCACGGTCGCGCTCGAGGTGCTGCCCCAGTTCGAGCTCGCCGACCTCTCGGGCGTCAGCATCACGAAGCAGGTCGCCAGCGTCTCGGACGAGGATCTCGACGAGGCGGTGAACCGGATGGCGCGCCAGAACCGGAGCTTCGCGCCGAAGGACGGCTCCGCGGCCGAGGGCGACCGGGTCACGGTCGATTTCGTCGGCCGGATCGACGGCGAGGAGTTCAAGGGCGGCACGGCCGAGGGTATCGACGTCGAGATCGGCGCCGGCTCCTTCATCCCGGGCTTCGAGGAGCAGCTCGTCGGCGTGTCGGCCGGCGACGAGAAGAAGGTCTCCGTCGCCTTCCCCGAGAATTACGGCGTGGCCGAACTCGCAGGAAAGCCCGCCGAGTTCGACGTCGTGGTGAAGGCGGTCCAGACCCCGGGCGACACCGTCATCGACGACGAGCTCGCCAAGGGGTTCGGCATGGAGAGCCTCGAGAAGCTGCGCGAGGCGGTGCGGGGCGCGATCGGTCGCGACTTCGAGACCCAGTCGCGCCGGAAGCTCAAGAAGGAGCTCCTGGACGCGCTCGACGCCAAATACGCCTTCGACCTGCCGAACGGGCTTGTCGAGCAGGAATTCACTGCCGTCTGGAGCCAGGTCGAGGCCGACCTCAAGAATAACGGCCGCACCTTCTCCGACGACGGCACGACGGAAGAGGCCGCACGCGCGGAATACCGCCGCATCGCGGAGCGCCGCGTGCGGCTCGGGCTCGTCCTTGCGCAGATCGGGGAGAAGGCCGATATCAAGGTCTCCGACGAGGAGGTCGACCGCGCCCTGGTCGAGCGGGTCCGGCAATATCCCGGTCAGGAGAGGCAGGTCTGGGAATTCTACCAGAAGAACCCGACCGCCAAAGCCGAGCTGCGCGCCCCGATCTTCGAGGAGAAGACGGTCGACCACATCCTGGGTCAGGTGAAGGTGGTCGAAGAACAGACCTCGCGTGAGGACCTGTTCCGCGACGAGGACGAGACGGCCTCACCCGAGGTCAAGGATGCCGGGGAGCCCGCTTCGTCCTAGGCGAAAGCGCCTCACCGGCAGGGTTCGGGCGGGGAGGGGCCGCAAGAAGCTCCTTTTCGCTCTCGACGAGATGAGGGCAATGAGAGATCCAGTCGACGTCTTCAACAACACGCTCGTCCCGATGGTGGTCGAGCAATCCAATCGCGGCGAACGCGCCTTCGACATCTATTCCCGCCTGCTGCGGGAGCGCATCATCTTCCTGACCGGTCCGGTGGAGGATTACACTGCGTCGCTGATCGTGGCGCAGCTCCTGTTCCTGGAGGCTGAGAACCCGAAGAAGGAAATCTCCTTCTACATCAATTCCCCGGGCGGCGTCGTGACGTCGGGCCTCTCGATCTACGATACGATGCAGTTCATCCGCTGCCCGGTCTCGACGCTATGCGTCGGCCAGGCTGCCTCGATGGGCTCGCTCCTCCTGTGCGCCGGCGAGACGGGCCACCGCTTCGCCCTGCACAATGCCCGGATCATGGTGCACCAGCCCTCGGGCGGGTTCCAGGGCCAGGCGACCGACATCCTGATCCATGCGCGCGAGATCGAGGCGCTGAAGAAGCGCCTGAACGAGATCTACGTGAAGCATACGGGTCGCGAATACGACGTCATCCACACGGCGCTTGAGCGGGACAATTTCATGACCGCGGATGCCGCGAAGGAGTTCGGCATCGTCGACCAGGTGCTCGTGAAGCGGCCGGAGGCCGGCGCGACCCCCTGAACGGGTTGCCCGCCCGCGCGGCGATATACCCATCGCCCGCCCTATTGATCGCCGGTGCGGCGCGTGATTGCATCCCTCGTTCGGATGGATCGCGCCGTATGATGGCGGCGGGGGCGGGTTCAAACCGGCCAGGTGACCCTTTGTTTAGGTCGCGGTCGGTACCCTGGAATGTGATTCGTGGGCCGGCCACCGGCTCACGGTCCGATTGGAGAGGCTGATGAGCAAGGCCAGCGGCAACGACTCGAAGAGCACTCTCTATTGCTCGTTTTGCGGCAAGAGCCAGCATGAAGTCCGCAAGCTGATCGCGGGTCCGACCGTCTTCATCTGCGACGAATGCGTCGAGCTCTGCATGGACATCATCCGCGAGGAATCGAAATCCTCGCTCGTGAAGTCCCGCGACGGGGTTCCGACCCCGAAGGAGATCCGCCGCGTCCTCGACGATTACGTCATCGGCCAGGACCACGCCAAGAAGGTTCTCTCGGTCGCCGTCCACAACCACTACAAGCGCCTCGCGCACGCGACGAAGCACAACGACGTCGAGCTCGCGAAATCGAACATCATGCTGATCGGCCCGACCGGGTCCGGCAAGACGCTGCTCGCCCAGACGCTGGCCCGCATCCTCGACGTCCCCTTCACGATGGCGGATGCGACGACGCTGACCGAGGCCGGCTATGTCGGCGAGGACGTCGAGAACATCATCC
>NZ_CAXTAZ010000096.1:0-6767 GCF_964242715.1 uncultured Enterovirga sp. | reverse complement strand
AGCGCCGCGCCGCCGCGGGCATCGCCGTCCATCCGGGTCAGCACGATGCCGGTGATGCCGATGCGGCTGTCGAAGGCACGCGCCGTGGCGACCGCGTCCTGGCCGGTGAGGGCGTCCGCGACGAGCAGGACCTCGTGCGCCTCGGTCGCCCGCTTGACCTCGGCCGCCTCGCTCATCAGCGCTTCATCGACCGTGACTCGTCCGGCCGTGTCCAGCATCACGACGTCGAAGCCGCCGAGCCGGCCGGCTTCCATGGCCCGGCGGGCGATCTGGACGGCGGATTGTCCGGCGACGATCGGCAGCGTGTCGACCGAGACCTGCTTGCCCAGGATCGCGAGCTGCTCCATCGCGGCGGGCCGCCGCGTGTCGAGCGAAGCCATCAGCACGCGCCGCTTGCCCCGGTCGGAGAGGCGTTTCGCGATCTTGGCCGTGGTGGTCGTCTTGCCCGAGCCCTGAAGGCCGACCATCAGGATCGCGACCGGCGGGGCCGCGTTCAGATCAATGGTCGCGCCGTCCGAACCCAGCATCTCGACGAGCTGGTCATGGACGATCTTCACGACCATCTGGCCGGGCGTGACCGACTTCACGACCTCGGCCCCGACCGCTCTCGCCCGCACCTTGTCGGTGAAGGACCGCACGACTTCGAGTGCGACGTCGGCCTCGAGCAGCGCGCGCCGCACCTCGCGCATGGCGGCGTTGACGTCGTCCTCGGACAGCGCGCCTCGGCGCGTCAGGCCGTCGAGGATCGACGAGAGCTTCTCGGACAGGCCCTCGAACATGCTATTCGGCCCTGCCGCCCATCGATGAATCGAGACGCCGGTCGGCGAGCGCCGCCTCGAAATGGGCGACGGCCCCGGCGAACTTGTCGCGGCAGCCAGGATTGCAGAACCCGACCACGGCCCCGGCATAGTGGGTGAGCGAATCCGCCGCGATCGGCTTTCCCGACCACGGGCAGGTCGCGTTCACGGCATCCTCGATCCGCAACGGTTCGGCCACGTCCATCTCCATCCCCGGTACGGGGCGCTCAACGCGAACGACGCCCGAGGGCGCATCGCGCTGTCGGGCGTTGACCTCCGGTCTGGCTAAACCAGGCCGGTCGGCGGCACTCGGGCTCGCTCGTGTCGAAGAGGGGAGCGCTTACCCGGCCGGGGGTTGCGAGTCAACGAACGGGTCGGTTCGACGTCGAGCGCTGAATGCGGAACCGCGCCCGAACGATCAGGCCTCCGGGCCTACCTTCGGCCGTGCGACCTCGGGATGACCGGTCTCCGCGGCGGCCTGTTCCCAGGCGTTGTTCGGCTTCGCGACCGCGCCGGGTTTCCGGCCACGGGCCGTAGCCACGACGTAGGCGACCACGAGGAGGGCGAGCCCGCCCCCGAGACCGATGAACCAGATATAGCTTCCTGCGTCGCCCATGTGCGTCTCCCGAACGTTGGCCCTGGCAGTCTCAACATCGCGCGAGAGCCTCCGTTCCGGCCGTCCCCCGCCTTGACGGGCGCGGGCTTCCCGTCATGGTGCCGTCATGGATCGGCGAAGCCTGGGACGTATCGCGAGCGCCGCCGCCGTCCTGACCATGGGAGGCGTCGGCTACGCCGCGGCTGTCCGCAGGCGAAACCCGTATTACGACGGGCCGGTCTCCGATCATTTCGACGGCATCCGGTTCTTCCGCCCGGGCATCGCCACGGATCGGGGGCCGCTCGAGCTTCTGCGCTGGCAGATGGGCGGCGGTCGCGCCGCGTGGCCGTCGAGCTATCCGAGCGCCTTCGCGGACCGCCCGCCCGAGCGCGTCGCCGGGCTTCGGGCGGTCCTCGTCGGCCACGCCACGATGCTCCTGCAATTGGCCGGACTGAACATCCTGGTCGACCCGGTCTGGTCGGAACGGGCGAGCCCCGTTCGCCTCGCCGGGCCGCGCCGGGCGAACCCGCCGGGAATCGCCTTCGCCGACCTGCCGCCGATCGATGCCGTTCTGGTCACGCACAACCACTACGACCATCTCGACACGGCGACGATCTCCCGGCTTTGGGAACGCTCGCAGCCGCGGGTCGTCGCGCCGCTCGGCAACGACGCCATCATCAACGGCCACGACGACGAAGTCCGGGTCGAGACGCTGGATTGGGGCCAGTCGCTCGATCTCGGGTCGGGGGTCACGGTCCATCTCGAACCCGCGAACCACTGGTCCGCGCGCGGCATCAACGATCGCCGGATGGCGCTCTGGGGCGCCTATGCCGTGACCTCGCCGGTCGGGACCGTCTATCTCGCCGGCGATACCGGCTACGGCGACGGCGACACCTTCCGGGCCGTGCGCGAGCGCTTCGGTGCGCCGAAGCTCGCCGTCCTGCCGATCGGCGCCTACGAGCCGCGCTGGTTCATGGGCGGCCAGCACATGAACCCGGCCGACGCCGTGCTGGCCTTCCGCGACCTCGCGGCCGAGAATGCCGTCGGCGTTCATTGGGGCACGTTCCAGCTCACGAACGAGGCCATCGACGCACCCGTGCAGGACCTCGCCGTCGCCCTCGGGGAAGCCGGGATTGCGCCTGCCCGGTTCAGGGCGCTGCGGCCCGGCGAGGTCTGGACGCCCGGCGAGACAGCCGCCGGCTGAGCCGAACGCGACGTCAGGCGCCGGCCTTGCCGCCCTTCGTATCGGGCTTCCGGAAGGCGACGTTCTCTCCGAAACAGAGCGGGCGCCGCGAAGAGCGCCGAATCTCCTCCGGGTCCAGCCATACGGCGCCCTCGCCGGCCCACCAGGGATCGGGATTCGCGTCGACCCAGCCGTTCGGCGGCAGGAGGGTCGAGCCTCGGGTCGTGACGTCCCAGATGTGGTAATGGTGCGGGACGACGAGCCGGGCGCCGAGTCGCTCGGCGACGCGGTCGACCTGTTCGTAGCTGAGCACGTGCTGCGACCCGTCGATCGGCAGGAGCGCGACGTCGATGTCGCCGATCCGCTCCCAGACGGAATCGGGCGGGTCCGGCCGGTTGTCGCCCCAATGCAGGATGCGCAGGCCGCCGGTCTCGACCAAGATCAGCGAATTGTCGAAGGAGCGGGCGTTGTTCGGCGGCCTCGTCTCCATGTCGGTGAGGCGCCGCGTCATCTCGGCCCAGTCATAGGCGTTGTGGGTGGAGTCCGAGACGTGCTTGTCCGCGATCCCGGTGATGCGGACATCGGCGAAGGCGTAGGTGCCGGCGAGCCGGTCGAGCACAGTGTTCGCGCTCACCGCATGCAGGCCGTCATGGTCGAAATGGGCGTGGGTCGAGAGCGCGACGTCGACCTCGATGGCTGGGAAATCGTAGAGATACCAGTCCCAGCTGCCCCAGGGCGGGTTGCGCCAGGGGTCGATGAGGATCGTGAGCCCGGCCGGGGTCGTGATCCGGAAACACGACCCGCCGAAATAGGCGAGCTCGACCTGGCCCTCGCCCTTGCTGCCGACGTTCCGCTCCTGAAAGCCGATCATCCGGTTGTTGTTCTCGCGCTGCTTCCAGGCCCAGGAGCCCTCGTCGATCCGGTCCTTCACGGCCGCCTCCTGCATGTCGTCACGCCACGGCCGAGACGGCCAGATAGATCAGCACGCCCGCCCCCAGGCAGCGTCGCCAGGTATTCACGCCCCGCAGCACCTCGTCGCCCGCCCAGACGAGGAGGCCCCCGACCTTGACGATGTGGACGAGCGTTGCGGCGACGCCGGCTGGCTGGACCAGCCACTCGACCGCCGCTGCGGCCACGAAGACCCACAAGGGCGCGTTCGGAAACTGCCCGATGACGATGCGGCCGGTCCGCGAATCACGGAAAAACCAGTCGAGGAGCCGGACCATGGGGCCGTCAGGCTCGATGCAGCGACCCGGCGATGTGCCTCACCAGGCTCAATCGTCGTCCGGGCAAGGCCAGGTCTTCGGCGGCTTCAGGCCCGGGGGCAGCTTGGTATCCTTCGTCCCGCAGGCGAGATCGAGCTGCTCCTGCTTCAGGCCGGTGACCTTCGTCAGGTCGGCGCCGTCGAACTCGGTCAGGAACAGATAGGCGCCCGCCAATTTCGCGTCGGCCAGGTCGACATTGTCGAATTTGGCCCGGGCAAGGTTCGAGAAGCCGAAATCCACGCTTTTCAGCTTCGCCTTGCTGAAATTCACCCGCGACAGCTCGGCCTTCGAGATATCCGCGCCCGTGAGGTCGGCGCCGCTGAAATCCGAGCGGTTGAGCTCGGATTTCGTCAGGCTCACCTCCGACATCCTGGCGTCCGTGAAGGTGGCCCGGCTCATCTGCGCCGTGGGGAGCTGCGCTTTCACGAGGGTCGCGTTGCGGAAGCTCGTCTGCCAGCCGACGACCTTGGTCAGGTCGGCGCCCGTGAGGTCGGAATCGTCGAACCGGGCGAAGGTGACGTCGGCTTCACGCAGCGTCGCGCCGACGAATTTCGTTTTCCGGAAATCGGTCGAGGTCAGCATCGCCTTCGTCATCACGGCGCCGCTGAGGTCGTTGCCGGAGAGGAGAAGCTGCCGCTTCGAGCAGCCGGTCCAGTCGACCTTCGGGCCGATCGCGTCGCCGCAGGCGGCCCCGGCCGGCCCTGCGACGGAGAGGGCGACGACAGCAGCCGCCAGTCCGTACCACGCATGGTGACGCCTCTGAGCGCTCGCCCGGTCTCTGAATCGAAACATGGGATCCTCATGACGACGAAGATGCCCGCACCCTATGATCCCGGCCGGCCGGGCCGCAACCGCTCGGAAGCCGCACCCGACCGCGCCGTCGCCGCTCCCATCACGGCTCGACCGTGTCGAACCCCATTGCCTGCGCGGCCGCGAGAAGCCGCTGGTCGTAGCTGGCGAGCGTCGTCCGGACACCACGCACTCGAAGATGGTCCATCGTCGCCAAATGCAGACCGTCGAGGGTCCGGACGGCATTCGGGAAGGGCCGAAGTGCGCGGACAAGGGTGTCCCCGGTCATCTCATGGAAGCCGATGCGCTTCAGAATAGCACGCGCTTTTCCGTGTCGGAAAGCGACGGCTTCATAGGCGTGGAGGCGGTTCCAAACTTCAAATTGCAGGAGCCGGCTCGACGTCATCGGCTGCAGCCAGAACGTGGTCGGAGGCCGACGTTCTTGGCGAAGTATGTCAGCGAGCGCGACCGAACTGTCGAGATAGATCAACGATCCTCCCGATCCGCGGCGATATCTACCATCAACTGATCCCACGTCACAGTTGTCTCACCATTCGATGCTGGCTCGTCGATCGGCAGGGGTTCGGTGTGCGGTGTCTCTGGCGGCGTGTACCACCCCTCGCGGACGCCCCGGTCCAGGATCGCGTCGACGGACATGTCCTCGCGGCCCCGTGGCGGCACCAGTTCGGCCACGACTCGATCGCGGTCGGTGACCAGCACGATCTCGCCTGCCGCAGCCGCGCGCACATACTCACTGAGCCGGTTCTTCAGGGCCTTGATGCCGACGCTGCGCATGGGCATAAAGTAGCCACCAGGGGCCACCTCGTCAATGACATCGTTGTCCCGCGAGGGCTAAGCGAAATACTCCTGCAGCGCCCGCACTTCGAGCTCGCCGGCGCCGTAGGCCCGGATGCCCTCCGCCGCCGCGACCGCGCCCGCGAGCGTCGTGTAATACGGCACCTTCGACAGCAAAGCCGCACGGCGGAGCGAGCGGGAATCGGAGAGCGCGCCCGCCCCTTCCGTCGTGTTGAAGACGAGCTGGATATCGCCGTTTTTGATGGCGTCGACGACGTGCGGCCGGCCCTCTAGCACCTTGTTTATCCGGCTGGCCTCGATCCCGTTCTCGCGCAGATGGCGCTGCGTGCCGCGGGTCGCGACGATGCGGAAACCGAGGTCGCGGAGCGTCGCCATCGCGGGCAGGATGCGCTCCTTGTCGCCGTCCCGCACCGAGACGAAGACCGTGCCGCCGCGCGGCACCGCGGTGCCGCCGCCGAGCTGGGACTTGGCGAAGGCGGTGCCGAAATCGCGGTCGAGCCCGATCACCTCGCCGGTCGAGCGCATCTCCGGCCCGAGCAGTACGTCGACGCCCGGGAAGCGGGCGAAGGGGAAGACGGCTTCCTTGACGCCGATATGGGCGAGCTCCTTCTTCACGAGGCCGAAGGAGGCCAGCGTCTCGCCCGCCATGATCCGGGCCGCGATCTTGGCGATCGGCTCGCCGATGACTTTTGCCACGAAAGGCACGGTGCGGGAGGCGCGCGGATTCACCTCGAGGACGTAGATGTCGCCGTCCTTGATCGCGTATTGCACGTTAATCAGGCCGCCGACCTCGAGCGCCAGCGCGAGCGCCCGGGTCTGGCTCTCGAGCTTCGCGACGATCTCGGGCGAGAGCGAGCGCGGCGGGAGCGAGCAGGCCGAGTCGCCGGAATGGATCCCGGCCTCTTCGATATGCTCCATGATGCCGGCGACGAAGACGTCCGTCCGGTCGCAGAGCGCGTCGACATCGACCTCGATCGCGTCCGACAGGTAGCGGTCGAACAGGAGCGGATTGGCGCCCAGCACCGTGTTGATCTGGCCCGTCTTGTCGTTCGGGTAGCGCGACTTCACGTCGGACGGGATCAGCGACGGCAGGGTGCCCAGGAGGTAATCGGCAAAGCTCTCCTCGTCCCGGATGATCGCCATGGCGCGGCCGCCGAGCACGTAGGAGGGCCGCACGACGAAGGGGAGGCCGAGGTCGCCCGCCACGAGCCGCGCCTGCTCGACCGAATAGGCGATACCGTTCTTCGGCTGTTTCAGCCCGAGCCGGTCGAGGAGGCGCTTGAAGCGGTCGCGATCCTCGGCGAGGTCGATCGCGTCCGGCG
>NZ_CAXTAZ010000095.1:0-6785 GCF_964242715.1 uncultured Enterovirga sp. | reverse complement strand
CGGGCGATTTCGCCCGCAACGCCGATTACTCGCTGCCGGCCGAGCGCCTGAAGCGGGTCATTGCCCAGACGGCCGGCGGCAAGGCCCAGAACGGCCCCGGCGTCTCCTTCGTCGACGCAACGGCGGTGGCACTGGCCCTCCTCGGCAATGCCATCGGAGCGAACATGTTCATGCTGGGCTATGCCTGGCAGACGGGCCGCGTGCCGCTCTCACGGGCGGCCATCCGCCGCGCGATCGAGCTGAACGGCGAAGCCGTGACGATGAATCTCGACGCCTTTGAATGGGGACGCCGCGCCGCGGCCGAGCCGGACGAGGTCGCTCGGCTCGTCGCCGCCACCAAGGCGACCGCCGACAGCCAGGACCTCTCCGAGACGCTGGACGAGGTCATCGCCCGCCGGGTCGCCTTCCTCGCCGACTACCAGGACGCCGCCTATGCCGAGCGCTACCGCGCCCTTGTCGAGCGCACCAGCTCGGCCGAGACCCGGATCGTCCCGACCGCCATGGGGCTCGCCGAGGCGGTCGCCCGCTCACTCTTCAAGCTGATGGCCTACAAGGACGAATACGAGGTCGCTCGCCTCTACACGAACGGCCATTTCGCGAACCAGGTCGCGGCGACCTTCGAGCCGGGCAAGCTGCGCTACGAGGTCCACCTCGCGCCGCCGCTTCTCGCCCGCCGCGACCCGGCGACGGGCGCGCCCCGGAAGATGACGTTCGGGCCCTGGATCCTGACCGTCTTCAAGCACCTGGCCAAGGGCAAGCGGCTCCGCGGCACCGCCTTCGACCTGTTCGGCTACACGGGTGAGCGCAAGCTCGAGCGGCAGCTGATCCGCGACTACGAGGCGATGCTGGACGAGGTCCTCTCCGACCTCACGCCCGCGAACCACGCCGCCGCGATCGGGCTCGCCGCGATTCCCGAGAAGATCCGCGGCTTCGGCCACGTCAAGGCGCGCCACCTCGTGGCCGCGAAGCAGGAGGAGGCGGCGCTGTGGCAGCGCTTCCGCTCGCCGGAACCAAGGCTCGCGGCCGCCGCCGAGTGATGGCCCGACTCGCACCCGGGATGAGCGAGGCGTCTCGGGCGGTTCCGTGACGGCGACGCGATTCTCTCCTCGACGCTCGTCGGCGGCTTTCCGCTCTGCTCGACGCCGTGCGGCGGGAGGTGGCCAGACAGGGACGGACCTGCCCGGTTAGGCGAAGTCCAGCCGGACTGCCGACGGCCTCGGTCCGGCCGTCTTCCTCTTCGGAGAGGTTTCGACCCACTTGTGCGAATGGCGAGGCCTGGGTGCCGCGACTCTCTCCTGCTACAGACGGCGCTCCTGAGCCGAGCACCCGCCAGGCCATGACATCAGGGTGTCAGCCGTCGAATGATCGTCTCGGTCCACGTTCCGAAAACAGCCGGCACCTCTTTCGGAGAACGCCTTTCGGCCACCTTCGGAGACCGGCTGCTTCGGGATTACGGCGACTGGGTGGGCAACGACAGCAGCGAGGCGGTCGAGCGTCGGTCCCGGCGAGCGGCGGACATGCGCGCGCAGCGAGACGAGTTGCTGCAAAACATCGACGTCATCCACGGACACTTCGTCGCCGACAAGTATCTCGGGCTTTTTCCCGCGACTGAGTTCATCGCGTTTTTTCGCGACCCGTACCAGCAGGCCGTGTCGAATTACTGGTACCTCATGCGGCACCCGGAGATCGATCACCCCTCGGTCAGGGACTTTCATCGCGACAAGCCGACCATAACGGATTTCGTTGCGTCGAGGCCGAACGTCCTGTCCGTCTTCTTGGGTCGTCTTGCCGTCGAAGACCTGGCTGCCGTCGGAATCACGGAAAGCTACGACCGCAGCATCGCCCTCATGGAGAAGATCCTCGGCCGCGCCCTCGCGCCCGGCTCTGCGCGCTTGAACGTCAATCCGGAACGTCGGAGCGAATTCTACGCGATCGATGCATCCGTTCGAGAGGCGGTCGACCTCCATCAGGCGGGCGATGTGGAACTCTACAGACGCGCCAGTGAGCGCTTTGCAGCGCTGGTGTCCCGGTACGACATCTAGGCCGGCCGACCCGAAGACGTTCGGATCTGCGCTCGCGACGTCCGGAATGCTGCATTCAGGGCCGAGACACCCGCGGCGCGGCTGGCGGTTCAGGAAGGCTCGACCAACGTCGCACGCCTGCCTCTCGGGACATGGCGAGGCTTGCTTGCTAAGAAGCACTTCGGCTGCGGACGGCGCGCGAAGACGTCGCTTCCGAACCGGAGGACGCTCCTTGACCGAAACGGCCGGCCGCGACGACACCTTCCCGAAGCTCCTGGCCCGCAATGCCCGCGTTCGACCGAACCGTCCCGCGTTCCGGCACAAGGACCTCGGGATCTGGCAGAGCTGGACCTGGCAGGAGGTGCACGAGACCGTGCGGGCCTACGCGCTCGGGCTGTCGGCGCTCGGGGTCGAGGCCGGCAGCAAGGTCGCCGTCATCGGCAACAACCGCCCGCGCCTCTACTGGACGATGGCGGCCGCGCAATGGCTCGGCGCGATCCCGATCCCGATCTATTCGGATTCCGTCGCCGACGAGATGGCCTATGTGCTCGACCACGCCGAGGTCACCCATGCCGTGGTCGAGGACCAGGAGCAGGTCGACAAGCTCCTCTCCGTCGCCGAGCGGCTGCCGACCCTGCACAACATCCTCTACGACGAGGAGCGCGGCCTCCGCGACTACGACCATGCCCGCCTGCAATCGATCGCGCAGGTCATCGCGGCCGGCCAGGAGAAGCTCGCCCGCGACCCCGCCGCCGCCTCCCGCCTCGACGCCTTGCGGGACAAAGGCCGTGGCCAGGACCTCTCCATCATCCTCTACACGTCGGGCACGACGGGCCGCCCCAAAGGCGTGATGCTGACCTACGATAATGTCGTCACCGCAGCCGAGATCGGGTCGAGCTTCGACCGGCTCGACGAGCAGGACGAGATCATAGCGTACCTGCCGATCGCCTGGGTCGGCGACCACATCTTCTCCTACGCCCAGGCCATCCTGGTCGGGCTCTGCGTGAACTGTCCCGAGAGCCCGGAGACGGTCGTGGCCGACCGGCGCGAGATCGGCACCACCTACGCCTTCGCGCCGCCGCGCGTGTTCGAGAACATGCTGACCCTGACGATGGTCCGGATGGAGGACGCCTCGGCGCTGAAGCGGCGCGTGTTCAAGGCCTTCCTGGCCCATGCCGGCCGGGTCGGCGAGCGCATCCTCAACCGGGACAAGGTCGGGCTTTGGGATCGCCTCCTTTATGGGCTCGGCGACATCCTGGTCTTCTCGTCGCTCCGGAACCAGTTCGGCCTGTCCCGGATCAAGGTCGGCTACACGGCTGGCGAGGCGATCGGGCCCGAGATCTTCCGGTTCTACCGGGCGATCGGCGTGAACCTGAAGCAGCTCTACGGGCAGACCGAAGCCTCGGTCTACGTGACCATGCAGCCGGACGGCGAGATCCGGGCCGACACGGTCGGGCGACCGGCGCCGCAGGTCGAGATCCGGATCGACCCGTCGGGCGAGGTCCTCTACCGCTCGCCCGGCACCTTCCAGGGCTATTACAAGGATCCCGAGAGGACGGCCGAGACGAAGACCCCGGACGGGTTCGTGCGGTCGGGCGATGCCGGCTTCTTCGATGCCGAGGGGCATCTCAAGATCATCGACCGGGCCAAGGATGTCGGCCGGATGCAGGACGGGGCGTTGTTCCCGCCGAAATACGTCGAGAACAAGCTGAAATTCTACCCCAACATCAAGGAGGCCGTGGCTTTCGGCGATGGCCGGGACATGGTGACCTGCTTCATCAACATCGACCTTGTCGCCGTCGGGTCCTGGGCCGAGCGCAACACCGTGACCTACGCCTCCTACCAGGAGCTCGCAGCCCATCCGCGCGTCTACGCCATGGTTGCCGAGCACGTGGACGCCGTGAACCGATCGCTCGCGGCCGAGCCCCGCATGGGCGGCGCCCAGATCCGCCGCTTCCTGATCCTGCACAAGGAACTCGACGCCGACGACGGCGAGCTCACCCGCACCCAGAAAGTCCGCCGCGGCTTCATCGCCGACCGCTACGGCCCGCTGATCACGGGCCTCTACGACGGATCGAGCGAGGCCGCGATCCGCACCGAGGTCACCTTCGAGGACGGCCGCAAGGGCATGCTCGCCGCCACCCTCAAGGTGCAGGACATGCCGGCCCACCCGGTCATGGCGGCGCCCGAACTGGCGAGGGCAGCGTGAGAGCCCCCGACGGACCCCTCATCGTGAAAGGCGACGTGATCCTCTCGGTCGAGAACGTCTCGCTCGGCTTCGGCGGCGTGAAGGCGCTGAACGACGTTTCGTTCGAGATCCAGAAGGGCGAGATCCGGGCGATCATCGGTCCGAACGGTGCCGGCAAGACGTCGATGCTGAACTGCATCAACGGCTTCTACCATCCGACCGAGGGCTCGATCACCTTCAAGGGTCAGCGCCGCCCGAAGATGCGGCCGTCCGAGGCGGCGCGCGGCGGCATCGCCCGGACCTTCCAGAACGTCGCGCTGTTCAAAGGCATGACCACGCTCGACAATCTGATGGCCGGGCGCTCGCTGAAGATGCGGCGCGGCCTCCTCTGGCAGGCGCTCCGCGCAGGGCCGGCCATGCGGGAGGAGGTCGAGCATCGCGAAGCCGTCGAGGAGATCATCGACTTCCTGGAGATCCAGGCGATCCGCAAGACGCCCGTCGGAAAGCTGCCCTACGGGCTGCAGAAGCGCGTCGAGCTCGGCCGCGCGCTCGCCATGGAGCCGGACGTCCTCCTCCTCGACGAGCCGATGGCCGGCATGAACCTCGAGGAGAAGGAGGACATGTGCCGCTTCATCCTCGACGTGAACCAGCAATACGGCACCACGATCGCGCTGATCGAGCACGACATGGGCGTCGTCATGGACCTGTCCGACCGCGTCGTCGTGCTCGAATACGGCCGCAAGATCGCCGACGGCACGCCGGCCGAGGTGAAGCGCGACGAGCGCGTGATCGCGGCCTATCTCGGGCAGCAGCACGGGTAGCCGGCCAAGCATGCAGCGCTTGACACCCGCGAGCGACGAACCGCTAGTTTCCACGACCCCGTAGGGCTTGGAGCCGCCATGACCACCGCCACCTCGTCCCGACCCGATCTCGCCGCGGCCGTTACGCCGGCCGTCGAAATCCGCCTTCAGGCGCTTCTCGCCATGGCGATCGGGGTGGTGATCGTCGGCTTCGTCGGGTTCTCGCATCTCGAGGCCGTGCACAACGCCGCCCACGACACCCGGCACGCGAACGCCTTCCCCTGCCACTAACGCCGATGCCCGTCTTTCGCTCGATCGTATTCGCGGCCGCGATCAGTGGCCTCCTGGTCGGCCTTCTGGTGTCCGTCCTGCAGCATCTCGGAACGGTGCCGCTGATCGCGCAGGGCGAGACCTTCGAGAAGGCGCCGGCCCAGCCGGCCGCGGGACACGCGCATGGCGCCGGAGGGAATGGCTCCCCCGCTGCCGCCTCGGTGGCCGCGGACGAGGCCTGGGAGCCTCGGCCGGGGCTGGAGCGGAACGCCTATACCGTCCTCTTCAACATCGTGGAGCGGATCGGCTTCAGCCTGATGCTGGCGGCGGCGCTGATCCTGTCCGGCCGGCCGCTCGGCTGGCGCGAGGGCTTTCTCTGGGGCCTCGCCGGCTTCCTGGTCTTCGTGCTGGCGCCCGGCATTGGCCTGCCGCCGGAATTGCCCGGTATCCCGGCCGCCCCCCTCTGGCCGCGCCAGATCTGGTGGGTTGGGACCGCCCTCTGCACCGGCGCGGGTCTGTGGCTGATCCTCTTCAAGCGCCACCCGGCCGCCGCCATCCTGGGCGTGGCCCTGCTCGTCGCGCCTCATCTCGTCGGCGCGCCGCAGATCGACATCACCGGCAATCCGGTCCCGGCCGCCCTGTCGCACCGCTTCGTCGTCGCGGTCTTCCTGACCACCCTCCTGTCCTGGTCGCTGCTCGGGGCGCTGACCGGCTATTTCGGCCGTCGCTTCCTCGCATCGCCGCAGAGCAGGACGGCGTGACCGCGCCGCTCCTCCCCCTTCCCGTCTGAACCGCGGCCGCGATGGACATCCTCTACAAGGTCTTCGTCGACCCCTTCCTGCAGATGGGCGCCGCGCCCGATCTCCTGGTCCAGACCGTCTGGGAGGGGCTCGTCGCGGGCGTGCTCTACGCGCTGATCGCGCTCGGCTTCGTCCTGATCTTCAAGGCGTCCGGCGTCTTCAACTTCGCGCAGGGCATCATGGTCGTGTTCTCGGCCCTGACGCTCGTCGGTCTCGCCGAGAAGGGGGTTCCGGCCTATCTCGCGCTCGCGATCACGATCGGGATCATGTTCGTGCTCGCGGTCGCGATCGAGCGCGCGGTGTTGCGGCCGCTCGTGAACCAGCCCGACATCATCCTGTTCATGGCGACCTTCGGGCTGACCTATTTCCTGATCGGGCTCGGCGAGATGATCTTCGGCGGCAGCCCGAAGCAGATGATCACCGACGGGCTCGGCCTGCCGCGGGGCGCCGTCGACATCCCGATGCTGGGCGGGGTCGTGTCGCTGCAGAAGATCGACATCGCGGCCGCGATCATCGCCTCGCTGGCGGTCGCGATCCTCGCGGTCTTCTTCCAGAAGACCCGGATCGGCCGGGCGCTGCGGGCCGTCGCCGACAGCCACAAGGCGGCGCTCTCGGTCGGCATCTCCCTGAACCAGATCTGGGTCATCGTCTGGTTCACGGCCGGCATCGTGGCGCTGGCGACCGGAATCATGTGGGGCGCGCGCTC
>NZ_CAXTAZ010000094.1:0-6976 GCF_964242715.1 uncultured Enterovirga sp. | reverse complement strand
CAATCGGCAGCATGCCGGCGGGGTTGCCCCGCCAGATGGGGCAGGAGAGCTGGAAACGGGGATCAGGCGGGCGCGGAACGCTCACTCCTGTTAGTCTGGGCGACCGCCCGGTGCAGCGTCTCGGCCTCGTGCAGAAGCTTGTCCAAGTCCATCGAGAGGCGCACCGCCTCCTTCTCCGACCCGCTCTCGGCGCAGACCACGGCCGCCTTTGCGATCGTGGCTGCATCCGTCAGCCGCGCGCTGAACTCGACCAGGCACCCCGTCACGCTCAGCCCACCCATGCTCATGCTCACCCCCGTCTTCGACGGACGACACACATGCTCCGTTCGCCGGGACAGTCGAGTGGAATGTGCAGGCTCGGAAATGGGTCGCAGGAGGGCGGACGAAGATGGCTCTTGGTCCGGAGTTGACCCACTGCGGGCATTGGGAATGTCCGCTCCCTGGCGAGCCACTCTCCCCGGCCGTGAAACCAGCGACTCTGGCGCACCTCGGAAGGGACTCGTTGGCGAGGTCAATGGCTGGGCCGCGCCCTCCCGAAGTGCCGGGCGCTCGCCGTTGTTCTCCGAAGCGCCGTTGCCCAGGAAGAAAGCTGCACCTAGTCTGAAAGGACAGACCTAGCGCTCGTGCGGGACTTCATTTTCGCCACTGGTTGGTGCAACCCCGGTCCGAGACGGACCGGCGACCTGCCTGCCGGGCGGAACTGCACGGCCAGGATACCGGATGGGCATCGGAATGCACACGGGGGGCGTCACGCCCAGTCCAGCCGGACCGGCCTTCCCGGCAACGCCCGGCGAGTTCATTACGGTTCTGGCCCATTATCACCGCGCCGAGATCGCTCGCATGGCGGGGTGGCGCGACCGTATCGACCGAACGACGAACTGGGCGATCACGGTCGTGGCCGGCATGCTGTCGGTCTCGCTGTCGACACCGACCGCCCACCAGGGTGTGCTGCTCTTCGCTATGGTGTTGGTGATGCTGCTTCTACGCATTGAGGCGCGCCGGTACCGGTTCTTCGACGTTTACAGGGCACGTGTGCGCCGCCTCGAGCGGAACTATTACGCCCAAATCTTCGCGCCCACCGAGCAGCAGGAGGCCGGGTGGACCCGTGCGTTGGGCGAAGACCTCAGGCGGCCCGTCTTCCTGACCACCGTTCAGGACGCTATGACAAGGCGCCTGCGCCGGAACTACGGTGGATGTTCCTGATCCTGCTCCTGGCGTGGGTTATCAAGATCACTTCGGCGAAGCTGCAACCCGGTGCGGGCATTGCGGAGTTCGCTTTCTCCTTCGATGCAACGCTGGAGAACGCGGCTCTTGGTCCCTTCCCCGGCTGGCTCGTAATCGCCGGAGCGGCCTGCTTCTATGGCTGGCTCCTCTACGCCACCCTGCGGCCCTACAGACGCAGCGGCGAACTCGCTCATGGAAACGTGCACGTTTAGGTCCCGCGGACGCTAGCTTCCGTCGCTCTTCGGACCCGCAAGCCACGGGCGCCGATCTCGCTTGATCCGCAACGCACGCAACGCGATGTGGGGCGGAGCACCCGCTCCTCCCCTCGCCTTATCGAGCTCGATGAGCACCCCACAGCTTCTTGCCGTCCTCATCCTCGTGTTGATGATGGGTCTCTTGGTATGGGATCAGCGCGGCCAGCATCACGAGGATTGGCCAGTCGATCGCGTCGTAGGCCTCCCGGGTGGGCACGGCCCTAAACAGCACAAGAAGAAGCGCTGCGCCGAAAAATCCGAACGCGACCGGAACCACGCTCAGAGCGACGAGCAAGATCGTGACGGCCAGAATTGCCGTTGCGATCCATCCCCGTCGCACGCTTCGGCGGATCTCCCAAAGCCGGTCGGTCGCACGCTCGACCTGCGCGACCTTGGCCAGCACGTCCAACATGCGGATCAGCACGAAGGCCGAGCCGGATCCGTTCTGGCGGATAGCGTGGAACATGGCGTCGGTCAGTCCCTCATAGTCCGTCACCGGGTAGAGCAGCACGATGCGGCCGTCGCGTTCTGCGACGCCGGTCGGCAGGAACCGTGGCGCCAGCCGGCAGAGAGCGTCGCCGAAGCGCTCCAGCACGCTCCCGGCCGTGGACGGGTCGTTGATGCCGGGCGAGAGCGCTCGCACTGCGACCTCGCTCAGCTGCCGGACGGTGTATTCCAGGGCTTGAAGAGCCGTAGGCTGACTGCCGAACGTGAGCGCGCGCTCCAGCACGGACCTCGCGCCGTCCTGCGACGGGTGGATCTCGGCGATCGGCAGGCCTCTCGGGACATAGTCTCCTGGCCTAACACGAAGCCGGACGCGGCAGCCCTTGGATGCCGCCCAGTCCGCAAGGCTGGTAGGGTCGACAGCTTGCAGGTACTCGCTTCCTGAGACGGTGACCGTGGCGGCCTGCTCGAACTCCACCCGCATCAGGTCGGGAGCGTCGAGCGTGGCTCGCTCGACCGCCTCAACCAAGTCGCGGTGAACAGCCTCCACCACTTTCTCGACATTGATGCTCATCGCCACGTGGTGGACGAACCAGACCAGCGTCGCGACGCATGCTACCGCGAGGACAATGGCACCGGTCACGGCCGCATGTGGGACGAAGGCGCCCTCCTGCTCCGTCCGGACCGTGCGGAGAACCAAGATCGCGTAGGCAAAGGTCCCGACGAAGATGCCGAGCGCGAGCTGGTTGCGGCCGTCGCGCACGAAGTTGCGGAGGAGCCGCGGCCCCATCTGCCCGGAGGCGAGCGACAACGCCGCGACCGTGATCGAGAAGACCGTACCGGCGACGCCGATGGAGGATGAAGCGACGGCGCTGAGAAGGGCTCGCGCACCTTCGGCACCTCCTCCGTATCCCCAAGGGTTCGCGGCATCGTCTCCGTCCATAAAGGACCGTGCGTGCTCCATCCAGATACCGCCTTCGGCCGCCGCCATGCACGCGGCCACGATGAAAGCGGGGCGAAGCCAGAACTGGTCGCCTAGGCGTTCTAGCCAGGCTCCAAGCCGGGCTTTCATGCGCGAGCCGTCTCTGCCCGGAGTGTGTCCCTCCGGCCGGAGCGTTCGGGCGGAGCTGGGATCTGACGCGGCGCGACCATCAGGACGGCCCAGCCGAGCAGGCCGGCGAGCACGGACCCGCCGAGGATGCCGATCTTCACCTCCTCCTGGAGGACCGCGTCGTTGCCGAAGGCGAGCATCCCGATGAACAGGCTCATGGTGAAGCCGATCCCGCACAGGAGCGACACGCCGAGCAGCTGCAGCCGTCCCGCGCCCATGGGCATGTCGGCGAAGCCGAGCCGGATGGTGAAGAAGGCGCTGCCGAACACGCCGATGAGCTTCCCGACCAGCAGGCCGAGAGCGACGCCGAGCGTGAGATGGTCGGTCAGCTTGTCCGAGGTAATGCCGGCGAAGGAGACGCCGGCATTGGCGAAGCCGAAGATCGGGACGATGGCGAAGGTGACCCAGCTGTGGAGGGCGTGCTCCAGCCGGTGCAGCGGCGAGTTCGCCACGTCGTCCGGACGGCCGCGCGAGGTTCGGAGGGGAATCGTGAACGCCAGAAGCACGCCGGCCACGGTCGCATGGACGCCGGACATGAGCACCAGGACCCAGAGTATCGCGCCCAGGACGAGATAGGGCGCGAGGTCCCGACGTGAGGGGCGACGTTGAGGGAGCGGAGTTCGCTCTCGAAGTCCTCGGCGTCATAGCCCTTGTCGGCGCCGAGCGTGATCCGGCGCGGGCGGTCGGCGCGCGGCTCGATCATGTGCAAGGCGGCCACGCGCTCGGCATGGCCGGCCGTCCGGGTCAGGCAGGCGTCGAGGCGATGAACAGCGATGGCGAAGCAGCACTTGATCAGGGTTTTTTCCGCCGCTACTGAATGTTCCGAATGTAGTGACCGCTACATCTGTCCGGTGAGAAACTGATCGAGGTCAGGTTGATGCGAACGTGCTGAAGTTGCTAAAATCGACGGTTCTTGGCCGTTGGTACCGTCGTGTCGAACTAGCACTGGCCACATCCGAGCGAATCCGGAAGGATGCCAAGCTCCTCGAGGAATCCGGAACGTTCTCCCGAGACTGGTACGCAACCCAACTTCCACGATGGGAGCGGGGGTTGAACAACCCTCACCATTATCTCGTATGGGGCGCTGCTCGTGGTCTAAATCCGCACCCGTTGTTCAGCACGCGTTGGTATCTGCGCAAATATCCCGACATCGCGGAGCATGGAGAAAACCCGCTCGTTCATTACGTGAAGCACGGCTCCAAAGAGAAACGTACACCAGGACCGTTGTTGAGCACGGATTGGTACCTTAAGAAGCTGCGGGACGAGAGGTCGAATGGTATGAACCCTCTGGCTTATTATTTGCTGCACGGACAGTTTCGGCATGATTCCCCAACGCCGCTATTCAATCCAGACTGGTACATCGCCACTTATCCAGAAGTTAGCGCCTCTCGTCTCGATCCCTTCATGCATTTCATGAAGATCGGGATGAGGGAGGGCAAGAACCCCAACCCATTCTTTGACGCACAATGGTATCTGAAAGACAATCCTGACGTGGTCGGGACCAAGCAACTAGCCTTCGCGCATTATGTCGAATATGGCGCTCAGGAAGGTCGCAATCCCGGGCCCTACTTCGATGGAGACTGGTACCGTAAGAAGTACCCAGATGTCCGTGCCTACGTACATGATCCTCTGTCGCATTACCTAGAACTGGGTTCGTACGAGAACCGCGACGCGATCGATGTGGTCGGCCAGAAGATCGCCGTCGTTGCTCACGTATTCTATCTCGACATGCTGCCTCAGGTCCTGCGTAGCCTGAAGAACATATCGATTGGTTTCGATCTGTTCGTCACGACTCCGGAGGATCAAGCAGATTTCGTAGGAAGGCGTATTCGGCGGGCCTATCCCAGGGCGCGCGTCTACCCTGTCGGCAACGCTGGGCGCGACATCGGGCCATTCCTGCACGTGATGCGGGAAATAAGCGAGGACCCCGACTATTTGGCAATCTGCAAGATCCACACGAAGAAGGGGACGACCGAGCCGGACGTCTGGCGTCATCTGCTGCTCGAGTCCGTACTGGGCAGCCGGCAACTCGTCTCGCACATCATCCGGACCTTTAGCGAGGAGCCAAATCTCGACATGGTAGGTCCGCGCGACCTCTACCTATCGGGATGGAAATTCATCGGCGAGAACGGCGCAACTCTCTCGAGCATGATCGAATCGCTCTATCCGGGTCGTCCGGCCTTGTTCGAATGGGGGTTCTTCGCCGGCACCATGTTCTGGTTTCGGCCTAGGTTGTTCCGGAACCTGCTTCATCATCCGGCCGATAGCCTGAGCGCTGCGGAAACGGGCGCCAGCGATGGCGAGACAGCTCACTCTCTGGAAAGGCTGTTCGGCTTCCTTGCCGCTCAGGAGGCGAGGCGGGTAGGCCTCGTCTCACATTCGGGCCACGTCGCGAATGGCTACGAGTTGCGGACGCAGGTCGCTGGCACCTGGACCCAGGATGATCCTCCGCATCTCTACCTCGCCCGGATGGCACGGGAGCTCGAGGGCGAGGTGCTCGTGCCGTCTGCTCCTTCGGTGCGGCCCAGGTGGACGCCCCGACCCGGCTCGCGGCCTGGTGTAAGGCTGATCGGTCCGCTCACATTCCTGAATGGCCTTTCGATCAGCACGAACGGCTATTTGAAGGCCATTCAGGCTACCGGGTGGAGGACCAGCGCGAATGCCTGGATGGCCGGATTCGAACGCCTGAAAAGGATCGACGCGCAAGTTCCAGCGGATACACCTCAACCCATCCAGGTCGTTCATCTCAATTTGGATCTGCTTGCCAGTACCCTGGACAACGATCCTGCGCTGCTTCGCACAATCTGGGGCGGCGAGGGCACATACGACGTGCTCATTTGCTACTTTGAACTCGCCTCGCTCAAGCCCGAATGGCTGCCGGTGCTTGACCGTTTCGACGAAGTTTGGTGCGCCAGCAGCTTCATCCAGCGTGCGATCGAGGCCGCGTCCAAGGTCCCGGTCCGGATCGTGCGGCCAAACTTCTCCGCATTGAGGAGCCGGCCGGAGACCGATCATCGGAGTCATTTCGGTCTGCCTCGCGATCGCTTCGTCTTCGCCTACATCGCCGATGCGGGAAGCGTGCTGGACCGAAAGAATCCCGCCGCCTTTGTCGAAACCTACCTTGAGGCTTTCGGCGAGGAAGACGGGGCGTGCTGTTTCGTCAAGATTCATTACGGGTCGCTCGACCATCCCGAGATCGTGCGGATCCGGCAGGCGGCTGGTCGACGGTCGGACGTCGTCTTCTCGACCGACCTGTATTCCGACACCGAAATGGGATCGCTGTTCGGGTTGATCGATTGCTATGTCTCGCCGCACCGAACCGAGGGACTCGGCCAGACGATCATCGAGGCGATGAATGCAGGCAAGCCGGTGATCGCCACCGATTACGGCGGGTCGACCGACTTCGTGACCCCGACGACGGCCATTCCGCTGCCCTACCGCCTGATCGAGGTGGGGGACGGCAACGAGCCCTATCCAGCCTCTTTTGTCTGGGCCGAGCCGGACCGGGCGGCTTTACGCGATGGGATGCGGCGAATTTTCTCCGATCAGGAAGCAGCCCGCACTCTCGGCGCCGCTGGCCGAGCGCATATCCAAAGCCTGTTCTCGCTCGAGGCGACCAGCGCCGCCGTGGAATTAGCACTGAACCGTATCTGGGAGGATGCGGTTACGGCGCCGAAAGGGGCGAAGGACAGGCCCTTGTGGCGTGTCGTGACGGTCGCCGGCGAGAAGGCGCGGCCGAGAGTGACGACGCAGCGGGCCTCGACCCCAGGGGAGCCCGTCCACCCGACGAGGGGCGCCCATCTCAGTATCTTGGTCCCCGTGTTCAACACGCCCCCGGACGTGCTGGAGGAGGCGATCCAGTCCGTCCTCCTGCAGACCTCGCCGCGCTGGGAGCTCTGCATCTGCGACGATTCCTCGACCGATCCCGCTATCACGGACTTGC
>NZ_CAXTAZ010000093.1:0-7178 GCF_964242715.1 uncultured Enterovirga sp. | reverse complement strand
GGGCGACCCGCATGATCTCCTCGGTGATGCCGGCGATCTTGATGTCCATCTGGAGAGACGTGATGCCGCCCTCCGAGCCGGCCACCTTGAAGTCCATGTCGCCGAGCGCGTCCTCGTCGCCGAGGATGTCGGACAGGACCGCGAAGCGCTCACCCTCGAGGATGAGGCCCATGGCGATGCCGGCGACGGGCGCCCGCAGCGGCACGCCCGCATCCATCAGCGCGAGGGACGAGCCGCAGACCGTCGCCATCGAGGACGAGCCGTTCGACTCGGTGATCTCGGAGACGATGCGGATCGTATAGGGGAATTCATGCGGCGGCGGCAGCAGCGGGTGGATCGCCCGCCAGGCGAGCTTGCCGTGGCCGATCTCGCGCCGTCCGGGCGAACCCATGCGGCCGGTCTCGCCGACGCTGTAGGGAGGGAAGTTGTAATGCAGGAGGAAGTTCTCCTTGCGGGTCCCCTCGAGCGCGTCGATGAACTGCTCATCCTCGCCGGTGCCGAGCGTCGCGACCGCGAGCGCCTGGGTCTCGCCGCGGGTGAACAGCGCCGAGCCGTGCGCGCGTGACAAGATGCCGACCTCGGACAGGATCGGCCGGACCGTCTTCGCGTCACGTCCGTCGATGCGCGAGCCGGTATCCAGGATATTCATCCGGACGACCTTGGCCTGAACCTCCTTGAAGGCGGTCTTGACCTTGTCCGGGTTGAACCGGGCCTCGCCCTCGGCCGGAACGAGCGCGGCCATGACCTTCGCCTTGGCGGCGTCGATCGCGACGTAGCGCTCCTGCTTCTGGGTGATGCCGTAGGCCGTGCGCAGGTCCTGCTCGGCGATCTGCAGGATGACGGTCTCGATCTCGGACAGGTCCGGGGCCGTGAAGTCGCGCGGCTCCTTGGCGGCCTTCTCGGCGAGCCGGATGCAGGCGTCGATGATCGGCTGGAAATGCTTGTGGCCGAACATCACGGCCCCGAGCATGATGTCCTCGCCGAGTTCCTTCGCCTCGGATTCGACCATCAGGACGGCGTCGGTCGTGCCGGCCACGATGAGGTCGAGGCTTGAGGCCTCCATCTCGGTGAGCAGCGGGTTCAGCTTGTAGCCGCCGCCGATATAGCCGACGCGGGCCGCACCGATCGGGCCCATGAAGGGGACGCCCGAGATGGTGAGCGCCGCCGAGACCGCCACCATGGCGACGATGTCCGGATCGTTCTCGAGGTCATGCGACAGGACGGTCGCGACGATCTGGGTGTCGTTCTTGTAGCCCTGGACGAAGAGGGGACGGATCGGCCGGTCGATAAGCCGGGAGGTCAGGACCTCCTTCTCGCTCGGACGGCCCTCACGCTTGAAAAAGCCGCCCGGGATGCGGCCGGCCGCGTAGGTGCGCTCCTGGTAGTTCACGGTGAGCGGGAAAAAGTCGAAGCCGGGCTTCGGCTCTTTCATGGATACGACGGTGGCGAGCACGGCGGTCTCGCCGTAGGTCGCCAGCACCGCGCCATCCGCCTGGCGGGCCATCTTGCCGGTTTCGAGGACGAGCTTCCGCCCGCCCCACATCAGCTCTTCGCGTTGAATATCGAACATCTGTCTGACCTTCCTGGGCCGGGCCGGCCCTCGGGCGCCATGGGCAAGATGACGGGAGGCTCTTTCGACCTCTCAGGGTCGTGGCGACCTGGGGGTCGCCCTCGAGCATCCGGCAATCCTGCCATGGCGGCCGATCGAGCGCCCGGCAGTTGCGGATCCGGCGGGCCATCCCGCCGGGCCGAAGAACGCCGGACCCCATGGCCCGGCGGGTAGGATGCCGGCGCGGGCGCCGACATTCGTGAGAACGGGTGGCCCCGGAACCGCTCATCCCGGCGAAAGCCGGGATCCATGGCATGGCCTGGGTGCCGGCTTTCGCCGGCAGGAGCGGGTGCGGGCTCGCGCCCGTCCTAGCGGCGGATGCCGAGCTTCTCGATCAGCGTGCGGTAGCGCGCCTCGTCCTTCTTCTTCACGTAGTCGAGGAGCGACCGGCGCGAGGACACGAGCTTCAGCAGCCCGCGACGCGAGTGGTTGTCCTTCGAATGCGTCTTGAAATGCTCGGTCAGGTTCGTGATCCGCTCGGTCAGGATCGCGACCTGTACCTCGGGGGACCCCGTATCGCCCGACGCGCGGGCGTGTTCTTTCATGAGCGCGGTCTTGCGCTCTGCCGTGATCGACATCGTGGATCCTTTTTGGTGAGGGAACGGGTGGGCGTGCCAAGAAAGCGCGCCCTTCGCGAAGGCGGCCGGGCCGGGATGTCGTCCAGCGCGGTCGTCCTATTGCGAGCAGCCTTCGGTCCTCTGACCGTTCGGCTCATGGTTTCCTACACGAAAGGATGCCGGACGCCAACTGCCGTCGCCCGCGCGCCGAACCACCATGGCCGGGGACAAGGCGGGCCGCTCAGCGGCAATCCGCACCGCCGACGCGGTGACCGACCAGGCATCGTTCGGATTCCTGACCGTTGCTGCTGAGGGCCTGTCCACTCGGCGTTCGTCAGTCCTAATCTGACGTATCAGCCGGAATGACTAGGGTGCCGTGAAATCCCATTCCAGAACAACGTCTCGGCCGAGATGCACGACCTGCTCGATGTTCTTCTCCGCCGACCCGGAGACGTCGTAGCGACCGGGCGGCAGGTCCGAGAACGTAACGTCGGTTCCACTTCCGTAGTCGCGTTTTGGCCCGATGAGCTGCAACGAGGGTGTTCTATCGCTACTCGATTTGACACGAATGGAGAAGTTACCGTCCGACATCCCGTCCTCCCGGGCTAGAATGGCCATGCATCAAAGATACGTGCAGAAATACGGACCGAAGCTACCGTCTGAGGCGGTCATTGAAGGCAAGCCTCGACGCCGATAATCGAGCGAGATGTTCCTGTTGCAGATCGAACATGGCGCGTGCGTCCTTTGCGATATCTGCCCATTCTTGTTGTCTGGCCGCGTAGATCTTGGCGAGAATATCGGGCTGTGCTTGTTGCGGCGCGCCCGATGCGGACGGGGATTGGCCCGTCGTGCCTGCAGAGGTCACTCGAGCCATGGGGAGCAGGTGTTTCGGGGCAGCAGACAGGTTTGATCCCGGTTGCGCAGGATAGTTGGGGGGGTAGCCGCTCACCGGCGACGTTCGCATCGTCCGCTGGCCGCTCGCTCTCACCCATTGCATGCTCGATGCGAGAAGCTCCCAACATTCGGGTGCCCCCAACCTCGCGAGGGCGTCCGCTTCAGGCAAATAAGTTTGGAAAGTACTTTCCCAAACCGAACTCCAGCTGCTCCATATTTGCACATCGTCGAATGACAGAGTGTCGCGCCGCTCCAAGCGAGCGTTCAAGTCGCGATCATACTCACGGAGTTGCCAGGATATCTCCTTGGCGAGGCGCTGAACCCGAACACCGAGGTTCTCATCCACGCAAACCTCCTCGCATCGACACATGGCACCTCACCACAACCTGTGATGAACTGCAATCTGTGTCGACGACGAATCGGTCGGCGGCTCGCTCGGAGAGAGCGGCTGATCAGCGCTCGCCGAGGCTGAACACCCGGTGCGGGATCAATTCGCCCTTGTCGACGTCGCCCACCGCGACGAGCGCGCCGTTATAAGTGGCGTAGACGCGGCCCTCGAGTGGGCTGTCGCGGCCGCGCAGGATCACGCTCTGGCCGCGCATCAGCCGGCCCGCGGCCTCGCGCGAGACCGGCACCGCGACGAGGTCGCAAAGCGCGGTTGCGACCGGATGAAGAAGCGTCCCGAGGCCGTCCTCGGCCGCCGCTGCCGCTTCCAGGTCGCCGATCGAGCTCGTCTCGCCCTCGTTGAAGGGCCCGACGCGGGTGCGGCGGAGAGCCGAGACGTGGCCGAGGCAGCCGAGCGCGCGGCCGAGGTCTCGGGCCAGCGCCCGCACATAGGTGCCCTTGCCGCAATCGGCCTCGATGATGGAGCGGTCCCCGTCATGCGCCACGACCGCCAGCCGGTCGACCTGGACGGTGCGGGCCTTGAGCTCCACCGTCTCACCCTCGCGCGCGAGGTCGTAGGCGCGCTCGCCCGCGATCTTCACGGCGGAGAATTGCGGCGGGATCTGTTCGATCGTGCCGGTGAACTGCCCGAGCAGCGCCTCGACATCGGCCCGCTCCGGGAAGCGGTTCGTCGCCTGGACCGGCTTGCCTTCGGCGTCGTCCGTGTCGGTCTCGACGCCCCAGGTCACGGTGAAGACGTAGGATTTCTTGCCGTCCATCACATACGGGACGGTCTTGGTCGCCTCGCCGAGCGCGATCGGGAGGATGCCGGAGGCGAGGGGGTCGAGCGTGCCGGCATGGCCGGCCTTCTTGGCGTTCAGCGCCCGCTTCACCATCGCGACCGCATGGGTCGAGGTCATGCCGACCGGCTTGTCGAGCACGATCCAGCCATTGACCACGCGCCGCTTGGGGCGGTCGTGCTGGGGCTGCCGCCGGCTGTCGGGCGCGCGCTCCTGGCGCCCCTCGTCAGAGGCGGTCTCGGCGCTGCCACTCGTGATCGTATCGCTCAAAAGTCCCTGCCCTTGATCTGTGTCAGCCGGCTCATCGTGGCCGGCCCCGCGCGATCCGCCCATGTCACGCCTCCGGCTCCTCGGCCGCCTTGGATGCGATGTCGCGCTGGACCTTCTCGCTCCTGAGGATCGCGTCGATCCGAGCCATCTCGTCGAAGGTCTCGTCGCGCAGGAAGCGGAGGTCGGGCGCGAATTTCAAGTTCACGCGCCGGGCGACCGCGGTTCGAAGCACCTTCTTGTGCCGATCGAGGGCCTCGATCACCGGCTTCTCGTCCTTGCCGCCGAGCGGCATGACATAGGCGGTCGCAAGCTTGAGGTCGGGCGACATCCGGACCTCCGGGATGGTCACGACGTGGCTCGCCAGCACCGGATCGGCGATGTCGCCGCGCGCGAGAACCTCGGCCAGCGCATGGCGCACGATTTCGGCCACGCGGCTCTGGCGTTGGGACGGGCCTTTGGTGTCGGATGGTTTCTTCATGGCCTCTGGTCTCTTCTCCCCGCTTGCGGGGAGAAGTCGAGTCGCGCGTCAGCGTGACCGATTGAGGGACACCGAGACGCGACGAAGGAGTGTCGACACGACGCTCGCCTTTGGTCGTCGTGTGTCCCGGCCCCTCACCCGGTCGCACTGACGTGCGACTCGACCTCTCCCCGTTTGACGGGGAGAGGTCGCTGCCTGCCTCAGAGCGAGCGCTTCTCGGCGTGGACCAAGTAGCATTCGATGAAGTCGCCGACGCGGATCTTCTCGAAATTGGCGAAGGACATGCCGCATTCCTGGCCGGCCACGACCTCCTTGACCTCGTCCTTGAAGCGCTTGAGCGTCGAGAGCGTGCCCTCGTGGATGACGACGTTGTCCCGGATGAGCCGGACATGGGCGCCGCGTTCGACACGGCCGTCCTCGACCCGGCAACCCGCGACCTTGCCGATCTTCGAGACGTCGAACACCTCGAGGATGCGGGCCTCGCCGAGACGCTCCTCGCGGAGATTCGGCGGCAGGAGGCTCGACATGGACGCCTTCACGTCATCCACGAGATTGTAGATGATGTTGTAGTAGCGGATGTCGACGCCGGCCCGTTCGGCCGCCTCGCGCGCTTCCTTGAGCGCCCGGACGTTGAAGCCGATCACGAGCGCACCAGAGGCCTGGGCGAGCGTGATGTCCGATTCCGTGATGCCGCCGACCCCGGCATGCAGGATGCGGGCCTGGACCTCGTCGTTGCCGACCTGTTCGAGCGCGGTCGTGATCGCCTCGACCGAACCCTGCACGTCGCCCTTGAGGACGAGCGCGTAATCCTTGCGGGCCGATCCCTCCTGACGCTCGCGCATCAGGTCGGCGAGCGACGAGCGCGCACCGGCGAGGCGCGCGGCCAGACGCTCGCGCTTCTGGCGGGCGCGGTAATCGGTGATCTCGCGGGCACGGGCTTCCGATTCCACCACTGCCAGGCGGTCGCCCGCCTCGGGCGTTCCCGTGAAGCCGAGGACCTCGACCGGGAGGGACGGACCGGCCTCGCGCAGCGACTCGCCGGTATCCGAGATGAGGGCGCGAACGCGACCCCATTCGGCGCCGGCGACCACGATCTCGCCGTTATAGAGCGTGCCGCGCTGGATCAGCACGGTCGCGACCGGGCCGCGACCGCGATCGAGCTTCGCCTCGATGATGCTGCCCTCGGCCGAACTTTCCGGGTTGGAGCGTAGATCCAGCAGTTCGGCCTGCAGCTGCAGGCCTTCGAGCAGCTCCTTCAACCCGTCGCCGGTCTTGGCCGAGACCTCGAATTCGAGCGTCTCGCCGCCCATCGATTCGACCTGGATGTTGTGCTGCAGCAGTTCGGTCCGGACCCGCTGCGGGTCCGCATCCGGCTTGTCGATCTTGTTGATCGCCAGGATGATCGGCACGCCGGCCGCCCGGGCATGGGCGATCGCCTCGATCGTCTGGGGCATGACGCCGTCATCGGCCGCGACCACCAGGACCACGATATCCGTGACCTTGGCGCCGCGGGCCCGCATCGACGTGAAGGCCGCGTGGCCCGGCGTGTCGATGAAGGTGATCCTGCCGCCGAGCGGCGAGCTCACCTGGTAGGCGCCGATATGCTGCGTAATGCCGCCGGCTTCCCCGCGAACGACATTCGTCTTGCGAATCGCGTCGAGCAGCGAGGTCTTGCCGTGATCGACATGGCCCATGATGGTCACGACCGGCGGCCGTGCCTCGGCAGCGGCGTCATTCACGTCCTCTTCGAAGAGGCCTTCCTCGACATCCGATTCGGCGACGCGCTTCACGGTATGGCCGAGCTCCTCGGCGATCAGCTGGGCGGTGTCCGAATCGATCACGTCGGTGATCTTCAGCATCTGGCCCTGCTTCATCAGCAGCTTGATCACGTCGACCGCCCGCTCCGACATGCGGTTGGCGAGCTCCTGCACGGTGATCGTCTCCGGAATGACGACCTCCCGCGACAGCTTCTCCTTCTCCTCGACCCGATGGCCGGTGAGCCGCTGAAGGCGGCGCCGGCGGGCGGCGTCCGACCGGAAGCGCTCGTCCTCACCCGACGTCGCGGTCGAGATCGTGAGACGGCCGCGACGGTCGCGGTTTCCGCCCGGTCCGCGCGGGGCCTTGGGCGGCGCGATGACCTTGATCGGCATGCCGGGGCGACGGATCACGACCTTGCGGTCGCTCTC
>NZ_CAXTAZ010000092.1:0-7633 GCF_964242715.1 uncultured Enterovirga sp. | reverse complement strand
GAGGGCGGCATCGCCCCGAATGCCTCGACCCGCGAGGCGACCGACGACACGATCCTGTCGCCGCGCTTCTACACGACCGATTTCGCGGCCATGGACCGGCTCGACGTCGGCGCCGTCCGGACGCAATGGGACGCTCTCATCCGCGAGATGCGGGACGACCCGAACAAGGGCCATTTCAAGAAGAGCCCGGACCTCTACACGGATCTCGACAAGCTTCCGCCCGAGTTGCGGAAGGAAGTCCTCGATTTCCTGGTCTCATCGCTCACGGCCGAATTCTCGGGCTGCGTCCTCTATTCCGAGATCAAGAAGCGGATCACCAATCAGGACATCCGCGACCTGTTCACCTTCATGAGTCGCGACGAAGCCCGGCATGCGGGCTTCATCAACGAGACCCTGAAGGACCACGGCATCGGCGTCGATCTCGGCTTTTTGACCAAGGCCAAGAAATATACTTATTTCAAGCCCAAGTTCATCTTCTACGCGACCTACCTGTCCGAGAAGATCGGCTATGCCCGCTACATCACGATCTATCGCCAGCTCGAGCGTCATCCGGACAGGATGTTCCACCCGATCTTCAAATGGTTCGAGAAGTGGTGCAACGACGAGTTCCGCCACGGCGAAGCCTTCGCCCTCCTGATGCGGTCAGATCCGAGTCTTTTGCAGGGCCGGAACAAGCTCTGGATCAAGTTCTTCCTGCTCGCCGTCTTCGCGACGATGTATGTACGCGACCACATGCGGCCCGCCTTCCACGAGGCGCTCGGGATGGACCCGACCGAATACGACATGCGGGTCTTCCGGATCACCTCAGAAATCTCGCAACAGGTCTTTCCGCTCACCATCGACATCGACCACCCGTCTTTCCTGCCGACGCTCGAGAGCCTGTCCCGGATCTCGGACCGGCTCGGCGAGGCGAAGCGGCAGGGCGGGTTCGTGGGCGGCCTGAAGCGGGCAGGCCTCAGCCTCGCGGCGGGTGCGACCTTCCTCCGACTCTACGCGATCCCGTCGAGGCCGAACGCGCTCCCGGCCGACGCCCGATTGGTCCCGGCCTGGTGATCGGGACCGCGTTCGTTGTCCGATACCCTCCTCCCGATCGGCTACGGACTCATCGTTTGGTGGGTCTCGACCGGCCTCGTTCTCTACGTGGTCGGTCTGTCCGGCGCCCGGTCCCGCGCGACGCTCGGGGGCGCCGCCCTTCTCCTCGCGGCCTCGCTCGCGGCGCTGGTCGGGTGGCGCGAGGATACCGGCGCCATCGAGACCTACGGCGCGTTCACGGCCGCGATCGGGGTTTGGGGAGCGCAGGAGATCGCGTTTCTCTCCGGCTGGATCACGGGTTCGTGGCGTTCGGACTGTCCGGCGGGAGCGCGCGGATGGGCCCGGACGGGTTTCGCGGTCCGGGCCGTGATCCATCACGAGCTCGCGCTGGCCGTATCGGGTCTCGCCGTCGTGGCCTGCGTGGCGGGCGGAACGAACCAGGTCGGCGCCTGGACCTACGGCGTTCTGTTCGCGATGCGGATCAGCGCCAAGCTGAACGTCTTCCTCGGCGTGCCGAACATCACCGAGAATTTCCTGCCGGCTCACCTCGCCTACCTGAAGAGCTTCTTCGGCCGGGCTTCGATGAACCTGCTATTCCCGGTTTCGGTCACGGTCTCGACCGTCGCGCTGATACTCCTCGGGCAGCGCGCCTCCGGCCTCGACGGGACGGCCGCGACGGCGCTCGTGCTGCTGGCCACCCTGGTCGCGCTCGGGCTCCTCGAACATTGGTTCCTGGTGCTGCCGCTTCCGGTGGAGGCGCTGTGGACCTGGGGCCTGGCGTCCCGGGACCGGCGCGCCGCGGCCGCTGCGTCGAAGCCCGGGGACGCCGAGGGCACGAAGATCATCCGGCTCGAGCCGCGTTCCGGAAGCCGTATCATCGGCGGTCCGGCGGCTCCGGGCAGACCAGTCTTACTGTGCACAGAAGCCGAGACGCGCATCGCCGCGGTCCGAACGGAATAGGTCAGAGGGGCTAGCCATGAACTACGAAGCGTTCTTCACAAGGCACCTCGATGGCCTCCGCCGCGCCGGCAATTATCGAACCTTCGCCAATCTCGAGCGGAATGCCGGCGTGTTTCCGCAGGCGACGCATCGGGGCGAAGGCGGGGCGCGACCCGTCACGGTGTGGTGCTCCAACGACTATCTCGGGATGGGCCAGCATCCTCTCGTGATCGAGGCGATGCACGAGGCGCTGGACCGCTGCGGCGCAGGCGCCGGCGGGACGCGCAACATTTCGGGCACGAACAACACCCACGTGCTGCTCGAGCGCGAACTCGCCGACCTGCACGGCAAGGATTCCGCCCTCCTGTTCACCTCCGGCTATGTGTCGAATTGGGCGAGCCTCTCGACGCTGGCCTCCCGCATGCCGGGCTGCGTCGTCCTGTCGGACGCCCTGAACCACGCCTCAATGATCGAGGGCATCCGCCACAGCCGGGCCGAGACGCAGATCTTCGCCCACAACGACCCGGCGGACCTGGCCCGCAAGCTCGCCGCGGTCGACCCCTCCCGGCCGAAGCTCGTCGCCTTCGAATCCGTCTATTCCATGGACGGCGACATCGCTCCGATCAGGGACATCTGCGACGTCGCCGACCGGTACGGGGCCATGACCTATCTGGACGAGGTGCATGCCGTCGGCCTCTACGGCCCGCGCGGCGGCGGCATCGCCGAGCGCGACGGGGTCGCCCATCGGCTGACCGTCATCGAGGGAACGCTCGCGAAGGGCTTCGGCGTCATCGGCGGCTATATCGCGGGCTCGGCCGCCTTGTGCGACTTCGTGCGATCCTTCGCCTCCGGCTTCATCTTCACGACGGCGCTGCCGCCCGCGGTCGCGGCCGGCGCGCTCGCCTCCGTCCGCTATCTCAAGACGAGCTCGGCCGAGCGCGAGGCGCAGCGCGACCGGGTGGACGCGGTGCGGCGCGGCCTCGACCGGGCCGGCATCCCGCATCTCGCCAATGACAGCCACATCGTGCCCGTGATGGTCGGCGACCCGATCCTCTGCAAGGGCATCTGCGACCTCCTCATGTCGGCCTACGGGATCTACGTGCAGCCCATCAACTACCCGACGGTGCCGCAGGGCACGGAACGCCTGCGCATCACGCCCTCGCCCATGCATAGCGACGCCGATATCGAGCACCTGGTCGGCGCCCTCTCGGCCATCTGGAGCGAGCTCAGGGTCGCGCAGGCAGCCTGAGGCCGCCGCCGCTGGGCTCTCATTCAGGGCTCGGTCACGCGCCGCGAGACGGCGCCCCGTCGCTGTCTTGCAGATCTCGACTCAACACCCTTCGTCTTTGCGAGCGGAGCGAAGCAATCCAGGGGCGCACGCACGCTGGCCTGGGTTGCGTCGACGCTCACGCTCCTCGCAGTGAGGCGGGCAGGCGACCGCGCGTAAACCACCACCGTCCCAAAACGGAAGAAGCCGCGTCTTGGCGACGCGGCTTCACCAGTCCTATCTGCCCGTCGCACCCGGCGGAGCCGGGCGCGGCGGCCGTCATCCGCTACCCGGCGATCATGCTGTGCTTCACGGCCCAATCATACCAGCTGTCGACGACCGTGCCGGTGAGGAGGATCCCGATCCCGCCGGTGAGCGTCGTCAGGACCGCGAACCACCAAGCCCAGCGGTGGATCGATTCCGCCGTGGCGTTGAAGCCCATCGTCCAGCGCCAGAACAGCATCCCGCGCTCGAAGGCCGTGCCCCGATCGGTGATCTGCTCGACCTCCCGATCGGAGCCGAAGCGGCTGGTCGCCAGCACGGTCGCGCCGTGCATCGCAAACAGCACCGCCGATCCGTACAGGAAGGCGATCGAGAGCATGTGGAAGGGGTTGTAGAACAGGTTGCCGTGCTGGAGGGAGAAGTTGTTCGTCCAGTCGAGATGGGGGAAGATGCCGAAAGGTACGGCCTCGCCCCAATGGCCCAGCGCGATCGGTCGGAAGAAGCCCAGCACCAGGTAGAGCCAGATCGCCGAGGCGAAGGCCCAGGCGACGTGAGTGCCCATCCCGAGGCTGCGGGCCCGCGTATAGATCCTGGCCCACCAGAGCAGGATCGAGGCTGTGAGGAAGAAGCCGGCGATCTGCCACCAGCCACCCTCCTTCAGGGGACACAGGACGCAGAACCCGGCCGATTGCGGCGGCGGCTCGAGCGCCAGCCAGGGCAGGCGGCGCACGAACTGGACCGGGTCCCAGTTCACGGAGGCCCACATGTTGAGCCCGATGATCTCGAAAGCCGTGACGCCGCAGATCAGCGACGCCAGGCCGAGCCAGCCGAGATAGAAGGGGCCGACCTGCGCGTCCCCGATCTTGCCCAGCCAGTAGAAGAAGGACGGACGTCCGACCCGAACATAGCCGTTATTCTCGGCCACAGGCACGCCCACATAGGCCGGCGCTCGGATCTGGACCGGTGTGAAGATGTTCTGATATTCCCTCATGGCCCGTCCTCCCTCAGCTGGCCCAGATCGGCAGGTTCAGCCACCAGTTCCACCAATCCGGCCATCCCTCGCTCCAGAGCGGGCCGGAAATCACGATGCAGACCGCGCTCCAGAAGCCGGCCGACAGCGCGAGGAACAGCCCCAGCCTGTGGATGCCGAGCGTGCCGATCGACCAGCCGACCGTGTCGCGGAAGAAGGTGTTCTCGTGCGCGGAGCCCTTCACCACGGTGCCGGGCTTCGGGTTGGCGGCCGACAAGACGAGCCCGCCATGCATCGAGAGCGCGAGAGCATTCGTGAAGAAGAAGCTCACCGCGATCATATGAGCGGGGTTGTAGTGGAAGTTGACGTATTGATAGCCGGTATTCGACACCCAATCGAGATGGCTAATGAACCCGTAGGGGAAACCGTGGCCCCAGGCGCCGAGCAGGGCGGGCCTGATCACGACGAGTGTGAAATAGGCGAAGACGGCGACCGAATAGGCGACCGGCACGTGGTAGCCCATGCCGAGCTTGCGGGAGATCTCGGCCTGGCGGAAGATCCACGACACGAAGGCGCCGATCGCGCAGATCGTGATGATCTGCCAGAAGCCGCCTTCCGCGAGGGGAGCGAGCCGCAATCCGTAGCTGATATCGGGCGGGTTGATGCTGATCAGGAACGGGTTCCAGGTCGGCCCGATCGCGGCAGCGTAGAAGATCAACGCGGAACCGATGAAGGAGAAGAAGATCGTCGTGACCCCGAAGAAACCGACATAGAAGGGGCCGACCCAGAAATCGAAGAGATCGCCGCCGACGAGCGTCCCCCCGCGAACGCGGTATTTCTGCTCGAAGCTCAACATGGCCATGGCTGCATCTCCCGAGAGAGACCGGGCACGCGGCCCGGCGAGGAGGAGGAGAGCGGCGGACGGGCCGAAAGCATCGCCCGCCGCTCGTCTGGTGAGGCAGTCCGCCCCGCTATCGGGGCGCCGGTGCCGTGCCGGTCGCCGCAGCGCCGGCGCGGTTCGCGCGCGATCCTTCGAGCCAGTTGAACCTGTCCGTCGAGAGCAGGATGAAGTGGATCAGAAGCGCGAGCGCGAACAGGAAACTGAACAAGGCGATCAGCGTCCTGCGCGGATCGAACATCATCCAAATACGCCACATGTGACGTCTCCTATCCGATGAACGAGGTGAGGGTGCCGGCGAACTGGGTCGCAGACTCGAGGGCAGACCGGTAGCCGTTGGGGCCCGGCAGCCAGGGACGCCACATCCACACGAGGATGTGTGCGACGACGGCGATCGCCGTGAAGATGATGAAGCTCGTCATGAAGAGCGTGTGGAATTCACGCGCCTCCATGTCGGTGAGGCCGGACAGCGTGACATCACGCGGTCCGGGATTGACATCTAGAGCCATGGTGGTGACCTCCTTTGGCCTCTGGCCGGGACCGCGCCTCGACGGCGCGGCTGGATATCGGCGGCTCCGGCCGCCGAGCAGGATGCCCCCGCCGTTCAGGGCGGGAACAGTCCACAGGCCGTCACCCCATCAGGGACAACGATCCGCAGGTTTGGGCCGCGGCTCTGGCTTCGCGGAAGACGGAGGGACGGGAGAGGCGCGGGCCGGTCGGGTTCGGCCGCTGGCCGGGACGCACCCGCCTCGCGAGCGAGGCCACCATGAAGATCGGGAATGTCAGCCAATAGACCACCCGGAAATGAACTTCGTCGGCGCGGCGGCGGGGGCTCGCCCCGCTCGGAGCCGGCAACCGGGGTCTGTCCGCGAAATCGTTGCCGGGACGCGGATGGGCAACCGGGAGTGCGAGGGCAGCGCTCATGCGGCATTCTCCTTCGATCGATGGTCTTGGCCGAGGACGTGGTCGCGCCCGACGCGGGTCCGACCCGAGAGCCGGGCCTTGTGCTCGGCAGCATCGCGGAGCCGCTTTGCGGCCGAGATCCGGACGAGGACGGGCTCGGCCTCGACGAGGTCTTCGAGCGCGGTGCGGGCGTCCTCGTCCCAGGCGAGATCGCGGACGAACCGGGCCGGCGTCGCCTGCACGCGGTCGAGCTCGGTGCCGAGCGGGATGATGTGGAAGAGCGCGTCGAAGAGCGCATTGCAGACCTCCTGGACGAGGTAGGTCGCGCCGGCATAGCCCATGAAGGGCGTGCCGGTGTGGCGCCGGATGATGGCGCCCGGGAAGGAGGCCGGAATGTAGGTGGAGCGTCCGCCGGCCTCGGCCAGATACATGCGCTCGTTGAACGAGCCGAACAGGATCAGGGGAGGCTTGGTCCGGACCGCCTCCCGCACGGCGTCGTTGTCGGGCTTCACGCCGGCGCGCCGGCTGAACGAGAAGGTGCAGGGCAGCCCCATCTCGGTCTCGAGGAAATTGCGGACGCCCCGCGCATAGGTTTCGGTCGCCACGATCGCGAAGGAGGCGGTGCCGAAGAAGTCCTGCGTCACCGAGCGCCACAAGTCCCAGAGCGGCTTGATCGTCGTGTGCTTCTCGCGCTCGATGAAGGGCTCGGGATCGAGTCCCGTAAGCTCGCCCAGGCTGCGCAGGAATTTGGTGGTCGAGTGCAGGCCGATCGGCGCCTGCAGGTAGGGCCGCTCCAGCGCCTCGCAGAGCCCGCGCCCGAATTCCCGGTACAGGCAGACATTGACGTCCGCCCGCGCGAGCTTCGGCACGTCGAGGAGATGCGAGCCGAGCGGGAAGGTGAGGTTGACCTCGGCGCCGATGCCTTCGACCAGCCGCCGGATCTCGGCGAGGTCGGAGGGCGTGTTGAAGGTGCCGTAGATCGGCCCGATGATGTTGACCCTAGGCTTCTCGCCTTCCTTTCGGGGCTTCGGCTCCGGAATCCGCTTCGGGCCGTATTCCTTGAGCAGCCAGGTCAGGGCCCGGTCGGCGGCCTGCCACTGGTCCTCGTCGATGGTGCGGGGCAGGAAGCGCTTGATGCCCGTGCCTTCGGGCGTTACGCCGCCCCCGATCATCTCGGCGATCGAGCCCGTGACGACGACGGCCGGCAGGTCCGGGTCGAGCGCCTTGTGGGCGCGCCGCATGGCGCCTTCGGTTCCGTCGCGGCCGAGTTCCCGCTCGGAGAGGCCGGTGACCACGATCGGCAATTCGTGGGGCGGCAGGGCGTCCGTGTAATGCAGGACGGAGGTGACCGGCAGGTTCTCGCAGCCGACCGGACCGTCGATCACGACCTGCAGGCCCTTCA
>NZ_CAXTAZ010000091.1:0-8782 GCF_964242715.1 uncultured Enterovirga sp. | reverse complement strand
GCCAAACCCCAGCCGTGAATCCCGCTTCGAATCGGAAAGAGCTGAACCCGCTCTAAGCGGCCGAAATTGCGGTCGAGGGTCAGGCCGCCTAAAAGCGACGTTTCGTCCAGATTCGGACCCGTTACGATGCTTGGACAGATTGACGGCTCCGTTCCCAGGAGCCCGGCCCGCAGCGGCCCCGCAGCCGACGCCGTCGGCGAGGGGGCCCGCACCATGCGCGAGGCGATCCTCGGCAAGATCCGCTACGCGGCGGGACGCGACGTCGAGGCTGCGCGCGACCACGACTGGTTCCTGGCGACCGCCCTCGCCGTGCGCGACCGGATCGTCGACATCTGGCTCGCCTCGATCCGGCGCACGAATCCAGACCAGAAGCAGGTCGCCTATTTCTCGCTCGAATTCCTGATCGGCCGACTGCTCGGCGACGCGATCTCCAATCTCGACCTCACGGGCGAGGTCCGGGAGGCCCTGGCCGGGCTCGGCGTCGGTTTCGACAAGGTGAGATGCGCGGAGGCCGACGCCGCGCTCGGCAATGGCGGGCTCGGGCGCCTCGCGGCCTGTTTCATGGAGAGCATGGCCTCGCTCGATCTGCCGGCCTATGGTTACGGTATCCGCTACGATTACGGGCTGTTCCGCCAGGTCCTGACCGAGGGCTGGCAGCACGAAATCCCGGAGGATTGGCTCTCCTTCGGCAATCCCTGGGAGTTCGAGCGGCCGAACATCGCCTATCCGGTCCGGTTCGGCGGCACCGTCGAGCTGGCGGGGTTGCCCGACGGCTCGATCGAGCATCGCTGGCACCACGACGAGACCGTGATGGCGGTCGCCTACGATACCCCGGTCGTTGGTTGGCGCGGCAGCCGCGTGAACACGCTCCGGCTCTGGTCGGCCCGCTCCGTTGATCCGCTGAAGCTCGAGGCCTTCAACCACGGCGATTACGTGGGGGCCATGGCCGAGCGTTCGAAGGTCGAGGCGATTTCGCGCGTGCTCTATCCGAGCGACGCCACGGCGGCCGGCCAGGAACTGCGGCTCCGCCAGGAATTCTTCTTCACCTCGGCCTCGCTGCAGGATCTCATCCGCCGCCATCTCGAGCGGCATCCCGACCTGTCGAATCTCGACGGCAAGGTCGCGATCCAGCTGAACGACACCCATCCGGCGATCGCGGTGGCGGAGTTGATGCGGCTCCTGGTGGACGAGAAGCGCCTTCCCTGGGACGAAGCCTGGCGCATCACCACCGGCACGCTGAACTACACGAATCACACGCTGCTGCCGGAGGCGCTCGAAAGCTGGCCGACCGGCCTGATGGAGCGGCTCCTGCCGCGCCACATGCAGATCATCTACCTGATCAACTGGCTGCATCTCGAGAAGCTGAGCGAGACCGCGCCCCTCACCGATGACCTGATCAAGCGCATTTCCCTGATCGACGAGGGCAGCGGCCGCCGCGTCAGGATGGGCCACCTCGCCTTCCTTGGCTCCCGGCGCGTGAACGGCGTTTCGGCGCTGCATACCGAGCTGATGCGCGAGACCGTGTTCAGCGATCTGCACGCGCTCTACCCCGACCGGATCGTCAACAAGACGAACGGCGTCACCTTCCGGCGCTGGCTGCAACAGGCCAATCCCGGCCTGACGCAGCTCCTGGTCGAGGCCGTCGGTCCCTCGGTCCTCGACGACCCGGACGCGCTCCTCGCCTTCGACAAGCTCGCGGGCGATGCAGGCTACTGCGACCGGCTCCAGGCGATCCGCCGCCAGAACAAGCTGACGCTCGCGCGCGAGATCAAGGCTCGTCTCGCGATCGACGTCGATCCGGATGCAATGTTCGACGTCCAGATCAAGCGCATCCACGAATACAAGCGCCAGCTCCTGAACCTCGTCGAGACGGCCGCCCTCTACGAGGCGATCAAGGCGGAGCCCGAGAAGAACTGGGCGCCCCGGGTCAAGATCTTCGCCGGCAAGGCGGCGTCGAGCTACATCCAGGCGAAGCTCATCATCAAGTTCGCCTACGATCTGTCCCAGAAGGTGAACAACGACCCGGCCATGCGGGGTCGGCTCGCGGTCGCCTTCATGCCGAATTACAATGTCAGCCTTGCCGAGATGATCATCCCGGCCGCCGATCTCTCGGAGCAGATTTCCACCGCCGGCCTGGAGGCTTCGGGCACCGGAAACATGAAGCTCGCGCTGAACGGCGCGCTGACGGTCGGCACGCTCGACGGCGCCAATGTGGAGATCATGGAGCGGGTCGGGCGCGACAACATCGCGATCTTCGGCCTGACCACACCCGAGGTCGCAGCCCGGCGCGCCGATCCCCATCATGGCCGCACCGCGATCGCGAACTCGCCACGCCTCGCCGCCGTGCTCTACGCGATGCGGGCGGGCGCCTTCTCGCCGGACGACAGGACCCGCTATGCCGGGCTGGTCGAGGGCCTGTCGGAGCACGACACCTTCTTCGTGACCGACGATTTCGACAGCTATTGGGAAGCCCAGCGCGGCCTCGACACCCTCTGGGCCGATCCCGCCGACTGGTGGCGGCAGAGCGTCGCCAACACGGCCCGGATCGGCTGGTTCTCCTCCGACCGCACCATCCGGGATTATGCCGAAGAGATCTGGCGGGTGCCGGTGCGGTAGGGCGATCCGGCGCCGCTAAGGTGCTCGCCTCAGGCGAGCCTTGAAGCACACGGTACCTTGAAAGCACCTAGTTCGAGCCCACCCGTAACCCCCGCACCGCGGCCCGGACGAGCGTCTCGACCATCGCCGGCACGTCGTCGCGTCCGACCGGACCGAGGCCGCCGAGCTCGCCGAGATAAACCATGCCGTGGACGCTCGACCACAGGGCCTTGCTGACGACCGGGATCGCATCTGGATCGAGACCTTCGATCGCCGCGAGCACGCCATCGATGATGGCGAAGAGGGCCGCGATGTCGGCCGCGATGGCGGGCGGCGGCTCGATCGTACGGCGGTCGAAGATCGCGGCCCAGGCATGGTGGTTGGCGCGGGCGAAGACTAGGTAGGCGTCCGCGAGGCAGATCAGCCGATCGGCGGGCTCGTCGCTTCGGCCGGCGGCCAACTCATCCGTCAGGTGGTTCCGTAGCAGCCGCATGGTGACGGCGTTTGCCTCAAGTTTCAGCGCCTCCAGGCTCCCGAACAGAAGGTAGACGGTGCCGACGGCCGTGCCGGCCCGTTCCGCGACCGCCCGCGCCGTCAGCGCCGCCGCGCCCTCCTCGCGCAGGATGGCGAGGGCGGCGTCGACCACGGTGCTGCGATCCGCGTCCCGGCTCGCCCCGTCCTTACGGGGACGTCCTCGCGCTTTTTTAAGAACGTTGTTCATTTATATCTTGCGCAGCTTCGGGGTCCCGGTATATGCATTTCTAGAACGACGTTCAACTAATCCGCTTCGCCCCTGGAGCGGCGTCGTCCGGAGACTGAAGATGATCAGGACCATGCAGCTTCTCCTGCGCGGAGCCATCGCGGACAACGCCCAGGCCATGCACGATGCCAACGCCGTCGCGATCCTGCGCCAGCAGATAAGGGACGCGGCCGGCGCGCTCGCCGGCGCCCGCCGGGAACTCGCGGTCGCGATGGCCTATCACGCGGCCGAGCTTCGCGCCCTCGACGCCATCGCAAGCCGCATCGAGACCGTCTCGGACGGCGCCCGCAAGGCGCTAGCGGACGGGCGCGAGGATCTCGGCCGCGAGGCCGCCGCCCTGATTGCCGCGCTCGAGGACGAGCGCGAAGACCGCCGGGCCGCGATGTCGGGCTTCGCCGCCGAGATCGAGCGGCTGAAGCAGCTCGTTGCCCACGGGCAGGACCGCCTGCGCGATCTCGATCGCGGCCTGCAGACCGCGCGGGCCGCGGAAGCCATCCGCCGGGCCGGCATCAACGGCCGCCGGGTTGTCACCCTGTCCAGCGGCGCGCTGAACGAAGCCGAGGAGACCCTCTCCCGCCTCCGCGACCGGCACCGCAACGAGGACGACCTTTGCGACGCGCTCGCCTCGCTGGAGCGCGACGCCGTCGCCGGGGTCGAGGATCGGCTCGACGCGGCCGGATACGGCAAACGCCGCACCGACCCGCAAGCCGTGCTCGACCGCCTCAGGGCGCCGGCCTGACTCCACCTTAACCTCTCGTTTCGGATCACAGGAGAACAAGCCATGACACCTCAGATGCCCCACACACCTGCGTGGAAAACCTTCACCTATGTGAGCTTCTTGATTGCTGCCGGAATGCTGGCGATCGGCGTCTTCTTTGCGCCGGTCGACGTCTGGATCAAAGGTTACCTCTCCATGGCTGCGATCTTTTGCGTCGGCGCGACCTTCACGCTCGCCAAGACCTTGCGGGACGAGCACGAGGCGAGCCGCCTGATCAACAAGATCGAGGACGCCGCGACGGAACGGGTGCTGCGTGAGGTCGTCCCCGGCCGGATCTGAGATCGTTCCTCGAGAAACGATGCCGCGCTCCCGCCTGGTGGGCGCGGCATTCCCTCGAATTCCCTGACAGGAGGCCGGCATGGCCGAGAATACGTCCTCTCACCTTCTTCGCAGCCGCCGTTTCGCGCCGCTCTTCTGGACGCAGGCGCTCGGCGGCTTCAACGACAACCTGTTCAAACAGGCGATGGCTCTGCTCGTCGCCTACCGGGCGGGCTCGTCCTCGGGCCTCGATCCGGCGTCGCTCACCGCGATCGCAGGCGCCGCCTTCGTCGCCCCGTCCATCTTCCTCTCCGCCTATGCCGGCCTCCTGGCCGACACCATGGACAAGGCGGTGCTCGCCCGCTGGCTCAAGCTCGCCGAGATCGTGATCATGGCGCTCGGCGCCATGGCGCTGGCGACCGGGAGCCTCTACGGCCTCTTCGCGGTCCTGTTCCTGATCGGCTGCCAGGCGGCCCTGTTCGGGCCGGTCAAATACGCGTTGCTCCCGGCCCATCTCCGGCCCGACGAACTGGTCGGCGGCAACGCGCTGGTCGAAGGCGCCACCTTCCTGGCGATCCTGCTCGGCAGCATCCTGGGCGGCTCCCTGATCGGGACGGAACAGGGGCCGACCATCGTGTCGGTTGCCCTGATGGTCATGGCCGTGCTCGGCTATGTCGCCTCTCGCCTGATCCCTGTCGCGCCCCCGGTCGCGACGCCCGAGGCGGATCTCGCCCGGCATGCCGGGACGCTCGCGGTGCTGCGCGACGCCCGTGCCGATCGCACGATCTGGCTGACTATCCTGGGCCTGTCCTGGTTCTGGACGGTCGGGGCCACGCTTCTCTCCTTCGTGCCGCCGCTGGCGCGCGACCTCATGGGCGGCGGCGAAGCGGTGGCGAGCTTCCTCCTCGCCGTCTTCTCCGTCGGGATCGCCATCGGCTCGCTCCTCTGCGCCCGGCAGCTCCGGGGCGAGATCACGCCCCGTCCCGTGCCCTTCGCGGCGCTGGCCATCTCGGCGCTTCTCGTCGCCTTCGCGATCGCGACGGCCGCGCTGCCCGCGCCCACCTCCATGGGCCGCCATCTCCTCGAGGTGCTCGCGGAACCCGGCACGCTCGTCGTCGCCGTCACCCTCCTCGGCATCGCGGTCGCCTTCGGCTTCTACGCGGTCCCGCTCTTCGCGATCCTCCAGCATGCAGCGCCCGAGGGCGCCAAGGCCCGGACGATCGGGGCGAACAACATCGTGAATTCCCTCATGATGGTCGCGGGCGCCCTGGTCGTCGCGGCCTTGTCCTCCGGCCTCGGCCTCTCCTTGCCGACGCTCGCCCTGATCCTCGCGGCCCTGAACCTCGTCGCCGCGATCATCATGCTGCGGCTCCTGTCCCGCATCGTGCTGAAGACCGTCGTCCGCTCGGTCCTGTCCTTCATCTACGACGTCGAGGTCCGGGGCGCGGAGAACCTGGCACTGGCGGGCGAACGCCGCATCGTGGTCGCGAACCACCAATCCTTCCTCGACGGGCTCGTCGTCGCCGCCTTCCTGCCCGGAGATCCGGTCTTCGCGGTCGACACGAACATCGCCAAGAGGTGGTGGACGCGGCCGCTCCTCTCCCTCGTCGACTTCGCGCCGATCGACCCGACGAACCCGATGGCCCTGAAGTCGCTCGCCCGCGAGGTCGAGCAGGGCCGGACGCTCGTGATCTTTCCCGAGGGGCGGCTCACGGTCACGGGCTCGCTGATGAAGGTCTATGACGGCCCGGGCCTCGTCGCCGACCGGACCGGCGCCGACGTGATCCCGGTCCGCCTCGACGGCGTGCAGCACACGATCTTCACCCGGCTGTCCGGGCGGGTCGCGCGACGCCTCGCCCCGAAGGTGACGATGACGGTACTGCCGCCCAGGCGGCTCCCCGTCGATCCGGCGATCAAGGGGCGGGCCCGCCGGAAGATGGCGGGCCAGCTCCTTTACGACGTGATGTCGGAGACGATCTTCCTGACGTCGGCAATCGACCGGACGCTGTTCCGGTCGCTCTGCGACGCAAGCGCCCTGAACGGCCGCAACCATCCGATCGTCGAGGATGTCGACTTCACGCCGCTGACCTATGGCCGGCTCGTGGCGGGTGCCTTCGTGCTCGGCGCGAAGATCAAGCGCATGACGCAGGAGGGAGAAGCCGTCGGCATCCTCCTGCCGAATTCCGTCGGCGCGGTCGTGACCTTCTTCGCGCTGCAGGCAACGGCCCGGGTGCCGGCCATGCTGAACGTCTCGTCCGGCGCGGCCGGGATGGCTGCCGCCTGCCGGATCGCGCGGGTGACGACGATCCTCTCGTCGCGCCGCTTCGTGGACAAGGGCAAGCTACAGGCCGTGGTCGACGAGCTCGGCCGGACGATCCGCATCGTCTATCTCGAGGATGTCCGCGATACGATCGGCCGACTCGACAAGCTCGTCGGGCTGGCGCGGTCCTACGCGCCTTCCCTCACCTATGCGGACGCGAACCCGAACGGCCCGGCCGCCATCCTGTTCACGTCGGGCTCGGAGGGGTCGCCGAAGGGCGTCGTGCTCTCGCACCGCAACCTCAACGCCAACCGGCATCAGGTCGGCGCACGGATCGCCTTCAACACGCGCGACATCGTCTTCAACGCGCTGCCGATGTTCCACTCCTTCGGCCTTGGCATCGGCACGCTCCTGCCGATCCTGGCCGGGATTCGAACCTTCCTCTATCCCTCGCCGCTGCATTACCGGGTCGTGCCGGAGCTGATCTATCAGACCAACGCGACGGTGTTCTTCGCGACCGACACGTTCCTGCGCGGCTATGCCCGCATGGCCAATCCCTACGACTTCCACTCCGTGCGGATCGTGGGTGCCGGGGCGGAACGGGTCTCGGACGAGACGCGGCGGATCTGGTCGGAACGCTTCGGCGTGCGGATCCTGGAAGGCTACGGGGCGACCGAGACCGCGCCCGTGATCGCCTTCAACACGCCGATGCATTTCCGGGCCGGCACCGTCGGCCGCCTGATGCCGGGCATCGAGCACCGGCTCGAACCCGTGACCGGGATCGAGGACGGCGGTCGCCTGTTCGTGAAAGGCCCGAACGTGATGCTGGGCTATTTCAGGGACAGCGCGCCCGGCCTGCTCGAACCCGTCGAGGATGGCTGGTACGACACGGGCGACATCGTCGCGATCGACCCGGACGGCTTCGTCACGATCAAGGGCCGGGCCAAGCGCTTCGCCAAGATCGCGGGCGAGATGGTCTCGCTCGGCGCCGTCGAGGAGCTCGCCGCGCGTGCCTCCCCGGCGCACCGCCATGCGGCGCTCTCTCGGCCCGACCCGCGCAAGGGCGAGGCCGTCGTGCTGGTGAGCGAGGACCCGGCGCTGACCCGCGCCGATCTCGTCCGGGCTGCGGCCGAAGCGGGCCTGCCCGAAATCATGCTGCCGCGCGAGGTCCTGGCTGGTCGCGCGATCCCGGTCCTCGGGACGGGCAAGACGGACTATGTCGGCCTCGCCGCCGCGCTCGAAGCCGAGGGCGCACGTCAGGCCGCGTGAGGCGGCATGATAGCGGGCCGCCCGGACGACGTTGCCTCAGTCTTCGGCGGGGATGAAGGCGAGGGTCAAGATGCGAAGCCCTCGCGAGACCCGGAAGGGGACAACGCGGCGGCCCTGCACGACAGCGGTCCCGGCCACGAGGTCGACCTCGACATCCTCGAACTCGAGAAAGGCAAGGTCGATCGGTTGGACGGCCTTGTAGACGGCCTCCTTCACCGAGAACAGGATCCGGCCGTGGAGAGGATCATCCGGGTTGCCCTTGCGTCGCTCGCCTGGCGTGAGAACAGTCATGAGCAGATCGGCCGGGAGCAGTCCGGCTGGTTCGAGATCGATGCCGAGCGACACGTAAGAACGGGTCGGGCCGACGATCGCGACGGCCACCTCGTCGTCATGCGCGATCGAGCCTGTGACGCCCCTGGGCCAGACGGGCGCTCCGGACGGAGATCGAGCCACCGCCTGGGCGGGGGCACCCATCATGGGAAGCAGCTCGCGCGCGAGGAGGCGGCCCGCGCCGGTGGCGCGCTGGGCGGCGACCGACCGTCCTCGAGAGTTGGTATCCTCGCCGGGCAGAAGCGCGGCCTCGTTGCCGGGCATGATCAGGCGGCAGCCGGCATGTGTGCCCGGTAGAGCGAGGCGGGTGAGATCCTGTCGAAGGGCGGCCTCGGACGAATAGGCATCGGCAGCACCGCTCGGACGGCTGATGTTGCTCACGCTCGTCAGTCTTCGTGATCAGAAGGAACGCGCCGCAAGGTAAGCATAGCCTCGCCGTACCACGCGACCGCGCTTGGCGCAGCCCAAACAGGAAACGCCCGCCTGTCCTGGTTTTCACCGGGACGGGCGGGCTTTGTGTTTGGTTGCGGGG
>NZ_CAXTAZ010000090.1:0-9196 GCF_964242715.1 uncultured Enterovirga sp. | reverse complement strand
TTTGGCGCGGCGCTTCCAGCCCGTCTTCGTGTCCGAGCCGACGGTCGAGGACACGATCTCGATCCTGCGCGGCATCAAGGAGAAATACGAGCAGCACCACGGCGTCCGCATCCAGGACGCGGCGCTGGTCGCGGCGGCGACGCTGTCGAACCGCTACATCACGGACCGATTCCTGCCCGACAAGGCGATCGACCTCGTCGACGAGGCCGCCTCGCGGCTTCGCATGCAGGTGGATTCGAAGCCCGAGGAGCTGGATACGATCGACCGCGAAATCGTGCGGCTCAAGATCGAGGGCGAGGCGCTCAAGAAGGAGACCGACACCGCCTCCAAGGACCGGCTCGGCCGGCTCGAGAAGGAATTGGCCAATCTCGAAGAGCGCTCGGCCGCGATTACGGCGCGCTGGCGTGCTGAGAAGGACAAGCTCGGCCACGCGGCGGAGCTGAAGAAGAAGCTCGACGAGGCCCGGACGGAACTCGCCCAGGCGCAGCGCCTGGGCCAGTACCAGCGCGCGGGCGAACTCGCCTACGGCATCATCCCCGGGATGGAGAAGGAGCTCGGCGAGATCGAGGCCCGGTCCGAGGACGGCACGCGCGGCAATGGCTCAGGCTTCATGGAGGAGGCGGTCACGCCGTCCCACGTGGCCGGCGTCGTCTCCCGCTGGACCGGGATCCCGGTCGACAAGATGCTGGAGGGCGAGCGCGCAAAGCTGCTCGGCATGGAGGCTATGCTCGCCCGCCGGGTCGTCGGCCAGGAGGAAGCTGTGCGGTCGGTCGCGACCGCCGTCAGGCGCGCCCGTGCCGGGCTCCAGGACCCGAATCGCCCGATGGGCTCCTTCATGTTCCTCGGCCCGACCGGCGTCGGCAAGACCGAGCTGACCAAGGCGCTGGCGCAGTTCCTGTTCGACGACGAATCGGCGCTCGTCCGCCTCGACATGTCGGAATACATGGAGAAGCACTCGGTCGCACGGCTCATCGGCGCGCCGCCCGGCTATGTCGGCTACGAGGAGGGCGGCGCCCTCACCGAAGCCGTCCGGCGCCGGCCGTACCAGGTCGTCCTCTTCGACGAGATCGAGAAGGCGCATCCGGACGTGTTCAACGTCCTCCTGCAGGTGCTCGACGACGGGCGGCTGACGGACGGGCAGGGCCGCACGGTCGATTTCCGCAACACGCTCATCATCATGACGTCCAATCTCGGGGCCGAATACCTGGTCAACCAGGGCGAGGGCCACGACACCGACGAGGTGCGGGACGAGGTGATGAATGTCGTCAGGGCGCATTTCAGGCCGGAATTCCTGAACCGCGTCGACGAGATCATCCTGTTCCACCGCCTCAAGCGGACGGAGATGGGCGCGATTGTCGACATCCAGCTCGGCCGGCTCGCGAAGCTGCTCGAGGACCGGAAGATCACGATCGAACTCGATGCGGAGGCGCGGGGCTGGATTGCCGAAAAGGGCTACGACCCGGCTTATGGCGCACGTCCGCTGAAGCGCGTGATCCAGAAGAATATCCAGGATCCTTTGGCCGAGCTGATCCTGTCCGGGCAGGTGCATGACGGCGAGACCGTCCCGGTGCGGCTCGGGCCGCTCGGCCTGATGCTGGGCGACGTCAGCGTCGGCGCCGAGCGCCGGCCGGCCGGGATGGCCCTGAACTAAGCCGCGGGCGGCGGCCTTCCCCCGGCGGGCAGGCCGCCGCTCCGCGTCAGTATTCGATGCCCTTCTGGGCCTTGATGCCCTGCCGGAACGGGTGCTTGACGAGCGTCATCTCGGTCACGAGATCGGCGATCTCGATCAGCTCCGGCTTGGCATTGCGGCCGGTGACGACGACATGCTTACCGGCCGGCTTCTCGTCGCGCAGAAAGGCGACCACCTCCTCCACCGGCAGGTAATCGTAGCGGAGCGCGATGTTCAGCTCGTCGAGCAGGACGAGCCGGTGGCGCTCGTCGAGGATCAGCTCCTTGCTGCGCTCCCAGGCCGCCCGCGCCGTCGTGATATCGCGCTCGCGGTCCTGCGTGTCCCAGGTAAAGCCCTCGCCCATGACGTGGAGGGTGACCAGCTCCGGGAAGCGGCCGAGCAGCTTCGCCTCGCCCGTCTCCCAGGACGGCGCCTTGATGAACTGCACGATCCCGACCGGCCAATCATAGGCGATGTGCCGGAACACCATGCCGAGCGCGGCCGAGGTCTTGCCCTTGCCGGCCCCAGTATGGACGATGAGGAGCCCCTTGTCGGCGCTCTTGCCGGCCAGCATCTTGTCCTTGGCCGCCTTGTGCTTGCGCATTTTTTCGGCGTGGCGGGCATTGGCGGCTTCGTCTTCGGGAGAGGGGATCACGGGAGCTCGCTCGGGTTGTCGGTCGCGGGACGGAGTGGGCGAAGGGGCCGCATGCGGATCCGGCCAGGCTCGACGACGCAGATATGACCCGCCCAGTCGCTCCGCGAGCCGATCGTCAGCGCGATCCAGGATGCAGCCTTGCCGGGCGACGGCATCGGCCGGCGAAACAGGATGATGCCGCATTGCTGCGGCAACCCCGCTTGAAGGGCCAGTTCGCCGAAATCGGTATCGAATGTCAGCAGGACGCGATCCTCGCGCGCCGCCCAGGCCAGGACGGCATGGTCCGCCAGGCCCGCATGGCCCTCGGTGACAGAGGCGACATCGAGTCCAGCCTGCCTCAGCGCCTGAACGGCGGCGCACGGCATGTTCTCGTCTGCCAGGAACCGCATTCAGGCTGCGCTTGGATAGGCCCGCTCTAGGCGCAGCCCGTCGCGGGCATAGGCGAGGCAGGCCAACACGTCGTCCCGGGTGAGGTTCGGGTAGTTCGCCAGGATGTCGTCCTGGCCCCAGCCCTCCGCCATCAGCCCGATGATGAACTCGACGGAGAGCCGGGTCCCGCGCACCGCGGGTTTGCCGGCCAGCACCGCCGGATCCAGCACGATTCTGGGTGTCTCGAGCGTCATGCGGGTCCGATCGCCTCCGTGTCGCCGGTGTACGGGCCGGATGCAGCATGCGTCGACGCCAGGGTGGGAGCAAGGTTGGCGGAGCTGACCATGATGGGGTCCGCCTCGCTGACGAGGTCCGACAGCACCTCCGCCGCGCGGTTCGAGCGCGGCTGCCACAGCCCGCGCCGTATGGCCTCCGCGAACCGCCCCGCCGTCTCGCGGAGCGCGGCCGGGTTCGCCTCTTCCATGAAGTCGCGCACGCGCTCGTCCTCGAGATAGGCGGCGAAGAGCTGGTCGAACTGGTGGTGGCGGACCGCGTTCGTGGTCGCCGCGAAGCCGAACAGGTAATCCACCGTCGCCGCGATCTCGAAGGCACCCTTGTAGCCGTGCCGCATCACGCCCGCGATCCATTTCGGATTGGCGGCGCGGCCGCGCACGACGCGGGCGACCTCCTCCGTCAGCGTGCGGGCGAGCGGCGCCTCCGGCCGCGACGTGTCGAGGTGGAAGACCGGCGGCGCCCGGCCGCTCAGCGTCTCGACCGTCGCGGAGAGGCCGCCCATGAACTGGTAATAATCATCGGAATCGAGCACGTCGTGCTCGCGGTTGTCCTGCGCCTGCACCACGGCATCGACCCGGGCGAGGTTCGCCGACAATCGCTCGCCCGCCTCCTCGCCCTCGCGCCCGGCCCCGTAGGCGAAGCCGCCCCAGGCGAGATAAGCCGCGGCGAAATCGCCCCGGTTGCCCCAGCCGCCTTCGTCGATCAGCGCCTGCAAGCCCGCCCCGTAGGCGCCCGGCTTCGACCCAAAGACGCGGGCCGAGGCCTGGCGGAACGCCGCCTCCGGTCCGGTGCCCGTGCTGGCAAGCGAAGCGGCATCGACCCGGATGCAGGCCGCGATCGGGTTGTCGCTCTCCGGCTCGTCGAGCGCCGCGATCGCCCGGATGGCCGAATCGAACAGATCGATCTGCACCGGGAAGGCGTCCCGGAAGAGGCCCGACACCCGCAGCGTTACGTCCACCCGCGGACGCATCAGCTCGGACAGGCCGATCACCTGGAAGCCCGTGACCCGCCCCGATTCCGGCTCCCAGACCGGCCGCGCCCCGACAAGCGCCATCGCCTGGGCGATGTCGTCGCCGCCGGTCCGCATGTTGGCGGTGCCCCAGCAGGACAGCGCAATGGCCCGGGGCCACTCGCCCTCCTCCTGCCAGTAGCGCTCGACCAGGCGCTCGGCCGCGGCCCGCCCGGTGCGCCAGGCCGCCTCGCTCGGCACCGCCCGGACGTCGACGGCGAAGAAGTTGCGGCCGGTCGGCAGCACGTCCGGCCGGCCGCGGGTCGGAGCCCCGGACGGACCGGGCGCGACGAAGCGACCGTCGAGCGCCGTGAGGCAGGCGGCAGTCTCGGCCGCGCCGGAGCGGGCCACGCGGGGGCGGAGGTCGGAGGCGATCCAGTCGAGGACGGGGCGGGTGTGGGTCCACGACATTCCACTTACGGCGTCTTGCTGAGGAGCGCCGCAGGCGCGTCTCGAAGCATGCACCCCGTCGTCTGCGCGTGCTTCGAGACAGCCGGCTCCGCCGGCCTCCTCAGCATGACGCCGTTCTGGAACTCCGCCGCGAGGCGCGCCCGGTGAGGGGGGTGCGCCCTCTTCGGATGGCGTGGTCCCCCTCACCCTGCCCTCTCCCCACCGGGGAGAGGGTTCGCGTCCTGCGGCCGCAAACGGGTTAGCCACATCCCGAACGAGCTTCGTCGCCAGCATCTCGATCCGTTCGACCGTATCCCCCGCCGTGCGCCAGGGCTCTTCGGACACACCGGCCAGCAGAGCCGGCCGCCGCCCCGTCCACGGTGCGGCAATGTCCCGCCCGAGCGGGTCGAAGCCATCCAGTCCGAAATCGGCCGCGAGCGCCCGCTGGAGCGAGGCATTCTCGGGCCGGAGTTCTGAGCGCGGCAGGCGGGCCAGGGCGACCAGGAGGTCATCGAGAAGCGTGCCCTCGGGCGAGCGGCCGAGCACGTGCAGCCCGTCCCGGATCTGCATCTCCTTGAGGTCGCAGAGATGCGCGTCGAGGCGGCGCAGCATCTCGTCGGAGCCGGCCGCGTCGCCGCCGAGATCCTCATCGAGCCGCAACGCCGAGGCGGAGGCCAGGATGTCGCGCCCGATCGCGGCGGCGCGGCCCGGGTCGAGATCGGCCGCCAGCGCGTATTCGTCGACGAGCCGCTCGAGTTGCACGAGGTCGCCGTGCAGTTCCGCCCGGGCGAGCGGCGGCGTCAAGTGGTCGACGATCACGGCCGCGCTCCGGCGCTTGGCCTGCATGCCCTCGCCCGGATCGTTGACGATGAAGGGATAGATGTTCGGCAGCGCGCCGAGGATCGCCTGGGGAAAGCAGCCGGCCGAGAGCCCGGTCGACTTGCCGGGCAGCCATTCGAGATTGCCGTGCTTGCCGACATGAACGACGGCATGGGCGTCGAAGCCCTGCCGCAGCCAGAGATAGACCGCGAGGTAATGGTGCGGCGGCGCGAGGTCCGGCGCGTGGTAGGTCTCCTTCGGGTCGATATTGTAGCCCCGCGCCGGCTGCACGCCGAGGACGAGGTTGCCGAAGCGGTGCAAAGCGAGGCGGAAGTCGCCTGCCTCGACATGCGGGTCCGCCTCCGGATCACCCCAGCGCGCCTCGACCGCCGCCCGCGTCTCGGCCGGCAGGGTCGCGTAGGCGGCCCGGTAGGCCTCGACGGGCCAGCGCACCCCACCCTGTCGTGTGCTGCGCCCGACCAGCGCGTTGGTCGGGCCGGCGGTGAGAAGCGCCATCAGCGCGGGCCCGTCCGCGGGCGCGCCGTCGAGCCGGTAGCCGGCCTCGCGCAAGGCCTCCATCAGGACGGCGCAGCTTGCAGGCGTGTCGAGCCCGACGCCGTTGGCGAGGCGGCCGTCGCGGTTCGGGTAGTTCGCCACCACCAGAGCGACGCGGCGCTCGGCGGCCGGCGTCCGCCGGAGCCGCACCCAGGCGGCGGCGAGATCGGCCGCGGCCTCGATCCGGTCGGGGACCGACCGGCTGACGATCGCGCGAGCGACCCCGTCCGGGGCCGGCTCCTTGAAGGCGACCGCGCCTGCGAAGATGCGGCCGTCGACCTCGGGCAGGACGACATGCATGGCGAGATCGCGCGGCGACAGCCCGCGCGGCGAGGCGCGCCACGCCGCTTCGCTCGTGGCCGCGAAGGCGACCTGGAGGACCGGGCAGTCGGGTGCGCCCGGGATGGCGCTCGATCCGTCATTCCGGGGCTCGCGCAGCGAGAACCCGGAACCCACGGCTTGCACGCCCTGTGGATCGCTTCCGGCCTGGCCCGCTTCCATGGGTTCCGGGTTCCGCTGCGCGGCCCCGGAATGACGGGATGCGCCCGCCGGCGTGCCGACGGCGAAGGCGGTCGCGTTCAGGACGATGTCGGGCGGCGCGGCCGCGAAGCAGGAGCGCAGCGTCGCGGCCGAGCTCTCGTCCTTGAGGCTCGTGACGAAAATGGGTTGGGCCGCGATGCCGCGCCGTTCCAGGGCGGCCGCGAGCGCGGCGACGGGCTCGGTCATGCCGCCCTGGACGAGGGCGCGGTAGAACAGGATCGCGGCGCGGGGCCGGTCGTCCGCCGGCACGGGACCGGGCCAGAAGCCGGCGGATGGCACCGGGCGCGCCGGCTCCGGGGGAGGGCCCTCGCCGAGCGCATGATCGAGCGCGGCCAGGGCCGCCCGCATGTTGTCCGGGCCGCCCTCCGCGAAATAGCGCCAGAGCGCGCGCGCCTCCGCCTCGGGCAGCGTACCGCGGGCGGCGAAATCCGGGTCCCAGCGCGTGTCGCCCGGCAGGCAGGCGAACGGGATGCGACGCTGCAACGCGACGCGCCGCAGGGTCTCGATGCCGTAGGCCCAATAGCCCGAGCCTCCGAGGAGCCGGAGCAGGACGAACCGCGCCTTCGCCAGGGTTCGGTCGGCATAGAGGTCGACCGACATCGGGTGGCCGAGCTGGAGGAAATTCGTCAGCGCGACGCCCGGCGCGCCGGCTGGCCGGTCGGCCAGGATCGCGGCGAGGCCGGCGAGCTCCGAATCCGCCGCCGACAGGATCACGATCTCAGCAGGCGCCTGCCCGAGGTCGCGGGCGGCCGTGCCATCGTCGAGATCCTGGATCGGGGCGACCTGGAGATGCACTAGCCGGCCCCGTTCGGAGGCTTGAGCCAGAGCGGCAAACCGGCCGCCACGAAGACGACCCGGGGAACGGCGGCCGCGACGGCCTGGTTCAGCCGCCCCTGCGCGTCTCGGAAGCGGCGTCCGAGCGGGGTGTCCGGGACAAGGCCCATCCCGATCTCGTTCGAGACGAAAACGACCGGTAAATCGGAGGCGGCGAGGAACTCGCACAGGGCCGCGGTCTCGCGATCGAGATCGCGCTCCGCGAAGAAGAGATTCGACAACCAGAGGGTGAGGCAGTCCACGAGGATGGCCGGACTACCCTCCCCCTTGCGGGGACGGTGGACTCGGCCGGAGGCCGAGCCGGGTGGGGGTGGTGCAGGAGGAACCCGAGGCTGTGCCTCCTGATCCACCCCCACCCCGGCCCGAAGCTTCGCTTCGGCTCGGCCCTCCCCGCAAGGGGGAGGGCAAATGAGCGCCTCCGCCCTCAACAACCCCACCAGATCGAGCGGCTCCTCGACAGCCCGCCACCCCTCCCCGCGCCGCTCGCGGTGGTGCAGGATGCGCTCGCTCATCTCGCCGTCGCCGGCCTCGGCCGTCGCCACGTAGACCGGCGTGAGGCCGCTCTCCAGGACCAGCCGCTCGGCGAAGGCCGACTTGCCCGACCGCGCCCCGCCGAGGACGAGCGTGGTCGGCAGCGCCGTCACCGGGGATGGCTCCCGTCGTCCGGGTCCCAGTCCGCCGGCGGGATGCGGGCGACGATGCCCCGGCGTAGCGCTTCCGGGCGCTCGCGCCAGAGCATGTAGCCGTGTTCGATGGACGCGAAGGTCCGGGCACCCTCGAGGATGGCCGCCGAGCCGGTGGCGGGATCGAGGTCGCCGAACACGTAGGTGTAGCGGTCGGGGCCGGTCAGCGCGACGGTGCAGGGCCGCTTGCAGACGCTGAGGCATTGCACGGCCCGGACACGGATGTCGGCGCCGCTGGCCGCGACGTCCCGGCGCAAGGTGGCGAGCAGGTCCTCGCCAGGCCGCGCCTCGGGCGGCGAGCCCTCCGGCCCCCGGCAGCTGACGCAGACGCTGATGAGCACGGGGCCGCGCGGCCCCGGTGGCGGCATGGTGCCGTCGGTCCCGGACATGAGCTTTTCCTTCCGGCCCGCCGCCGGATCAAGTTCGCGCTCTCGGCCGGTCTCCTGGCTCGCGGATCGGCGCCGAACCCCGTCTTCCCGGCTCGCGCCAGTGACGTCGTGGGGTCGACTCTCCGCCTACAGTTGCGGGGGCAGCCGCGGTTTGGGGCCGACAAGGCCCGTCCCGCATTCCCGTTTCACCCCGGCTGACCGGGGCACCGAAAGCAGCCGGCACCAACCATGCGGGCCGGCCGCTGGCAAGCGTGCCTCGGCCCCAGCGGGCGCGCCGGCCCCTTCCCTTGGCGCGCGGCGGCCCGGCTGCTATCTCGGGCCTGTTCTTCCGCGCCCGTGCGAGCCGTGGCGGGCGCATTCGCATGCGTTCCGTGCACGGACGGGCGTGTCCGCCCCCTAGGCTTTCATGACCACCCATCCGATCCAGAACATCCGCAACTTCTCGATCGTGGCGCATATCGACCACGGCAAATCGACGCTGGCCGATCGGTTGATGCAGACGACCGGCACGGTCGCGCTGCGCGACATGGGCGAGCAGATGCTCGATTCGATGGATATCGAGAAGGAGCGCGGCATCACCATCAAGGCGCAGACCGTGCGCCTCGAATACCGCGCCGAGGACGGCAAGGACTACATCCTCAACCTGATGGACACCCCCGGCCACGTCGACTTCGCCTACGAGGTCTCGCGCTCGCTCGCGGCCTGCGAGGGCTCGCTCCTCGTCGTTGACGCCTCCCAGGGCGTCGAGGCGCAGACGCTCGCCAACGTCTACCAGGCGCTGGATGCCGGCCACGAGATCGTGCCCGTCCTGAACAAGATCGACCTGCCGGCGGCCGAGCCCGACCGGGTCAAGGAGCAGATCGAGGAGGTGATCGGCCTCGACGCCTCGGACGCCGTGCCGATCTCGGCCAAGACCGGTCTCGGCATCGACCTCGTGCTGGAGGCGATCGTCACCCGGCTGCCGCCGCCGAAGGGCGACGAGACCGCGCC
>NZ_CAXTAZ010000089.1:0-9514 GCF_964242715.1 uncultured Enterovirga sp. | reverse complement strand
GCGGGCGTCGCAGAGAAGCCGGCTCACGGGATATTCCAGCGCGAAGCCGTTACCGCCGTGGATCTGCACGGCGTTGTCGGCCGCAGCCCACGCGACGCGCGCACCGAGGAGCTTTGCCATCCCGGCTTCGAGGTCGCAGCGTCGCCCCTCGTCCTTCGCCCGCCCCGCGAAATAAGTCAGCAGACGCGCGACGTGCACCTCGACCGCCATCATGGCGATCTTGTCCGACACCCGTGGGAAATCGACGAGCGGCCGCCCGAATTGCTGCCGCTCCTCGCTGTAGCGGAGCGAGACGTCGAGCGCCGATTGGGCCACCCCGACGGCCCGGGCCGCGGTCTGAATGCGGGCCGATTCGAAGGTCGCCATGAGCTGGCGGAACCCTTCGCCCTCGGCGCCCCCCAGCACGTTCTCGGCCGGGACCGAAAAACCGTCGAAGGACAATTCGTATTCTTTCATCCCCCGGTAGCCGAGCACCTCGATCTCGCCGCCGGTGAGGCCCTCGACGGGAAACGGATCCTCGTCGGTGCCGCGCGGCTTCTCGCCGATCAGGATCGAGAGGCCCCGGTAGCCGGGCTGGTCCGGGTCGGTCCGGACGAGAAGCGTCATGATGTCGGCCCGGACGGGATGCGTGATCCACGTCTTGTTGCCGTGGACGCGCCAGGCCTCGCCGTCGCGGACGGCGCGCGTCCGTAGGGAGGCGAGATCCGATCCCGTATTAGGCTCGGTGAAGACGGCCGTCGGCAGGAGTTCGCCCGAGGCGATCTTCGGCAGGAACCGGCTTTTCTGCTCCGCTGTGCCGCCGCCTAGGATCAACTCGGCCGCGATCTCGGACCGGGTCCCGAGCGAGCCGACGCCGATATAGGCGCGCGACAGCTCCTCCGAGACGACGCACATCGAGACTTTCGACAGGCCGAGCCCGCCGAACTCCTCCGGGATGGTGAGGCCGAACACGCCGAGTTCGGCCATCTGCTCGATGACCGTCATCGGGATGTATTCGTTGCGGAGGTGCCAGCCATGGGCGTGCGGCTCGACCTCGGCCTGGGCGAAGCGGCGCATCTCGCCCCGGACCGCCTCCAGGGTGTCGTCGAGCCCGGCATCGGCGACCGCGCCCTCGCGCAGCAGCGCGACGAGCCGTGCTCGATTCGCTGCATTGTTGCCGGTCGCGATCAGCTCCTCGACATCGTCCGACCGGAATGCAGCCGCCTCCCTGGGCGGCAACCCGAGGTCGGTGAGCCGGGCCGTCTCGAGCTGACTCATCGGAATGCCGGAGAAAAGCTGGTCCAGATATTCGCCCGCGCCGATGCGGACGAGGAGCCGCTCGGTCTCGCCGAGCCGGATTTCGGCCTGCATCCGGGCCGCGTAGGCGGCGAGTTCACCGATCGCCGCCTCGTAGGTCGCGGCCCAGGCAAGTCCATGCGCGACATGCTGCTCGGCATCGAGCCGGGCCGGCGAAATGCGGCCGTTCTCGACGAGGCGCGCCCGCACGCGACGGCCGGCTTCCGCCACCAATTCGTGAGCGCTACGGGCGGCGCTCTCGATCAGCGGGACGAGATCGTCGGTCGGGGAAAGGGCGGGCGAGGCGGACATCCGCTGTTGTCCTCCGCAGCACGGAAGCCGTCAAACGGTCTGGAGCTGCCCGGGAGGGCGAAGAACGCCGTCCTCGGTCGCGGCGCATGCGCCCGCCCGACTTGCGCCCTCTGGCCGAGGCTGCCATGTCCTCGGCGGAGAGGCGGATCGTGTTGCGCCCGAAATCCCTGCTCGAGCTGATCGCACTCGCCTTCCAGCGCTTCGTCATGCACGACGGCTGGGCGATCGCGAGCCATATCGCGCTCTCCGTCCTGACCTCGATGTTTCCCTTCCTGATCCTGCTCACGGCGCTCGCTCCGCTCTTCGGCACGGCGCCGCTGGCCGACGAGGCCGCGAACCTGATCCTGGAAGCCTGGCCCAAGGAGGTGGCCGGACCGATCGCCGGCGAGGTCCGGAATGTCCTGACCCAGAGCCGACGCGACATCCTGACCTTCGGCGCCGTGCTCGCGATCTACTTCTCGTCGTCCGGAGTGGAGAGCCTGCGGGTCGGACTGAACCGCGCCTACGGCAGGCCCGAGATCCGGCCCTGGTGGCTGACGCGGCTCGAATCGATCGCCTACGTGATCTTCGGCGCTTTCGCGATGCTGGCCTTCGCGTTCCTGGTGGTGCTCGGACCGCTGCTGTGGCGTGGCGCGACGAGCCTCGTGCCGGAGCTGTCCGGATTCCGGCTGGAGGTCACGCTGCTGCGCTATGCGATCGCGACCACGGCCATCGTCGGAGCGCTCGTCATCGCGCATAAATTCGTCGCGGCCGGTCGGCGCCGCATCCGCGACATCGTGCCGGGGATCGGCATGACGCTGCTCCTCTGGCTCGTCGGCGGTCTCGCCTTCGGCTGGTATCTCGACACCTTCGCCAGCGCCTACGTCTCCACCTACGGAGGTTTGGCGACCGCCATGGTGGCGCTCGTCTTCCTGTATTGGCTGGCGGCCATGTTCCTGTTTGGCGGCGAGCTGAACGGCACCCTGATCGCCGCCCGGCGACGGCGCCTGGACGAAGCCATGCGGCCGCGCCCGATCACCGACGCGATGACGATGCCCTGATCCCTTCATCCGGCATGTCGGGACCGCCAGGGTCCGCTCGTCCTTGGGACGGCGCCAATCGCCGATGGAGATGGACGTGAGCACCGATTCCGAGACCCGCACGAGCCACGAACTCGTCCTCACCCGCCTGATCGATGCGCCCCGCGCGGCATTGTTCCGATGCTGGACCGATCCCGAGCTGATGAAGGAATGGTTCTGCCCGAAGCCCTGGGTCGTCTCCCATGCGGAGATCGACCTGCGGCCGGGCGGCGGCAGCCTCGTCGTGATGCGCTCGCCGGACGGGATCGAGCACCCTCATCCGGGGATCTATCTCGAGGTGGTGCCGAACGAGCGCCTCGTGTTCACGGATGCCTACACGGCCGGCTGGGTGCCGACCGAGAAGCCCTTCATGACGGGCATCATCACCTTCGAGGAGGAGGGCGGGCGGACGCGCTACACGGCGCGCGTGCGCCACTGGACCGAGGAAGATCGCAAGCGCCACGAGGAGATGGGCTTCCACACCGGCTGGGGCATCTGCGCCGACCAGCTCGAGGCGCTGGCGAAGACGCTGTGACGCCGGAGCCGTGGAGCAGCGCGCGGCGCCGCCCCACGGCTGCAGCGCGGCGTGCTTAGGGGCCGCCGTTGCCGCCGACCGCCCCGAAGACCTGGCCGGTCGAGAAGGTGGCCTCGTTCGAGGCGAGGAGGACGTAGAGGCCCGCGAGTTCGGCGGGCTGGCCGGGACGTCCGAGCGGAGTATCCTCGCCGAACTCGGGCAGCTCGTCCGGGAATTGCCCGCCGGAGGGCTGGAGCGGCGTCCAGACCGGGCCCGGCGCGACCGCGTTCACCCGGATGCCCTTCGGCGCAAGCTGCTTCGCCAACGCCTTGGTGAAGTTCATGTTCACGGCCTTGGTCGAGGCGTAATCGAGCAGCTGCTCGGACGGATCGTAGGCGTTGACCGAGGTCGTGGTGATGATCGAGGCGCCCGGCTTCAGGTAGGCCATCGCGGCCTTCGTGATCCAGAACATCGCGTAGACGTTGGTCTTGAAGGTCTGGTCGAACTGCTCGGTCGTGATGTCGGTGATGAGCTTCTGCGGGTGCTGGTAGGCCGCGTTGTTCACCAGGATGTCGAGCCCGCCGAGTTCGCGCGCCGCATCCGCCACGAGCCGCTGGCAGAAGGCCTCGTCGCGGATGTCGCCCGGAAGGGCGACGCCCTTTCGACCCGCCGCCCGAATCAGCTCCAACACCTCCTTCGCGTCCGATTCCTCCGCCGGAAGGTAGTTGATGGCGACGTCGGCGCCCTCGCGCGCGAAGGCGATCACGGCCGCGCGTCCGATGCCGGAATCGCCGCCGGTCACGAGAGCCTTGCGGCCCGCGAGGCGGCCCGAGCCCTTGTAGCTGCCCTCGCCGTGATCCGGCCGTGGGTCCATCCTGGAGGCGAGGCCGGGCCAGGGCTGCTCCTGCCGCTTGAAGGGCGGAACGGGATGCTTGGTGGTCGGGTCCTGCAACGGCGCCGCCGCGGTGCCACCGCCCGACACGGCGGCGGGGCTCGCCGGGGCCGTGCCCTGCGAAAGGGCGGGGACTGCCGCGAGGGCTGCCGCGACGCCGGTCGTGAGGCCCGCGATCGCGCGGCGCCTGGAGGGATCCATGTGGTCGTTGCTCATCATCATCCTATGGCTGCGAGGGCGGCCGGCCTGAGCTCGACACCCGTCGCCGCGTTAACGCCGCGAGCGGAGCGACGTTGCGTGCGCGAGAGGACGCAACGGTGGTCGCGCTGATCACAGCACCGTCATCCCGAGATGCCGGCGCAGATGCCGTCCGCTGGTTTGTTCGTCCCGACGAGCTTAAGGTCGGATTATGAGGGGTCGGCCGGCGAGCAAGCAGGTCGAGCCTCGAGGGATCCCGAATCTTGAACGAATACCAGGCCGACATTTCCGACACGCCGGCCCGGGACAGGGCCGAGAGCCATATCGAGGGTTTCCGGCTGCAGGGCGGGATCTTCGTCGAGGCGGTCCGGGTCACGCGGATGCCGATGCTGGTCACCGATGCGACGCTTCCGGGAAATCCCATCGTCTTCGCGAACGCGGCCTTCGTCGGACTCTCCGGCTACGAGGTGGAGGAGCTCGTCGGACAGGAGCCTCACTTCCTGAACGGGGAGGGGACCGACCCGAAGGCGATCGCGCGCTACACCCAATCCATGAATGAGCGCCGGGACGAGACCCTGGAGATCGTGCAGTATCGCAAGGACGGGACCCCGTTCAGGGCCATGTTGTTCGCCAGTCCGCTCGACGATGGCCAGGGCACGATCACGAACCACTTTCTGTCGTATCTCGACATCACCCGCCGCTTCGATGCGGAGGAGGGTCTTCGCCTTCTGACTCAGGAACTGGAGGAGCGCGTCGCTGCCCGCACCCAGGAGCTGAAGGAGGCGAACGAGCGCATGGCGAAGCTCGTCGCCGAAAAGGAGATGCTGGTCGTCGAAGTCAATCACCGGGCCAAGAACAGCCTCGCCATCGCGGCCTCGCTGCTCAGCATCCAGGGACGGCGGCAGACCGATTCTGCCGTGCGGGCGCTCTTCGACGAGGCTCGGGACCGTCTGGTGGCCATGTCCAGGGTTCACGACCTGCTCAGCAAGTCCGAGAGCGCGCAGCGCGTGAACCTCGCCACCTACGTCTACGACCTGTGCGAGGCCTTGCGGCCGATCACGGAAAGCGACGACCGCATCCAGCTGCATTCCGTCCTTGAAGACGGCATCCTGATCGACGCCGAAACGGCCGTTCCTCTCGGAATCGTGGTGACGGAGCTCGTGACCAACGCGGTGAAATACGCGTTCCCGGCCCCGCGGTCGGGAACGATCCGGGCTGAAGGCCGGCGGCTCCCGCCCGATCGCATACAGGTCGTGATCCACGACGACGGCGTCGGCTTCTCGACCATGCGCGAGGGCTCCCTCGGTTACGGCCTGGTCCGCTCCCTCGTCGGTCAGATCGGCGGCGAGATGGACATGAAGACCGAGGCAGGCCTGACCGTGGTCATCTCGTTTCCGGACCCCACGTTCGCCCAGTCGGCCCTCAACTGAGGGCCGCTCCGCCGTCGCGAGAGCAGTCCTACCCGCCCGCCTCGATGACGTCGTCCAGCGTCCTGAGCCCTGGCCGGGGCGAGTTGACCAGCACGGCCATGTTGCCCGGCGCGTGCTGGTTCTTCCACATCTTGGTGTGGGCGAGTGGGATCTCGGCCCAGGGCAGGACCTCGCTCATGCAGGGGTCGATGCGACGGTCGAGGACGAAGCGATTGGCGGCCGTGGCCTGCTTCAGATGGGCGAAATGCGAGCCCTGGATGCGTTTCTGGCGCATCCAGACGTAACGGGCGTCGAAGGTGATGTTGAAGCCCGTCGTGCCGGCGCAGAACACCACCATGCCGCCACGCTTCACCACGAGGCACGAAACCGGGAAGGTCTGCTCGCCCGGATGCTCGAAGACGATGTCCACGTCCTTCTTGCCGGTGATGTCCCAGATGGCCTTGCCGAACTTCCGGGCCTCCTTGGTCCAGGTGGCGTATTCGGGTGAGTTCACGATTGGCATCTGGCCCCAGCAATCGAACTCCTTGCGGTTGATGACGCCTCGCGCGCCGAGCCCCAGCACGTAGTCCTTCTTGGTCTCGTCGGAGATCACGCCGATCGCATGCGCGCCGGCGGCGGCGCAGATCTGGACGCCGAAGACGCCGAGCCCCCCCGACGCGCCCCAGACGAGGACGTTCTGGCCGGGCTGCAGCCGATGGCCCTGGTGGCCGTAGAGCATCCGGAAGGCGGTCGCGAGGGTGAGCGTATAGCAGGCGCTCTCCTCCCAGGTCAGGTGCTTCGGGCGCTCCAGGAGCTGGCGCGACTGCACCCGGCAGAACTGGCCGAAGGAGCCGTCCGGCGTCTCGTAGCCCCAGATTCGCTGCGAGGGCGACAGCATCGGGTCGCCGCCGTTGCACTCCTCGTCGTCCCCGTCATCCTGGTTGCAATGGATGATGACCTCGTCGCCGACCTTCCAGCGCCGGACCTTGGCGCCCACCGCCCAGACGATGCCGGAGGCGTCCGAGCCCGCGACGTGGAACGATGCCTTGTGCACGTCGAAGGGCGAGATCGGCTCGCCGAGCCCGGCCCAGACGCCGTTGTAATTGACCCCCGCCGCCATCACGAGGACGAGCACGTCGTCATCGCCGATCGGCCAGGTCGGCACCACCTCGAGCTGCATGGACTGCTCGGGCGGGCCATGCCGCTCCCGGCGGATGGCCCAGACATGCATCTGCTCCGGCACGTGGCCGAGCGGCGGAATTTCGCCGATGTCGTAGAGGTTCTTTTGCGTGGACAGCGCCCGCATTGCTTGGACGGACATAGCGAAACTCTCCCGGCTGCGCTCTCCGCGCTTCACAGGTGTCTAAATGGCTCTATACTGCGCAGCAACATGAACGTAAGTTGAGCAGCCGTAGTCAGGCAGTATTTTAGACTGCCGGCCGACATGACTGCAGGTCGCCAAAGAGGCCGCCGCTCGCGGCCAGATGCCATCAGCCAGCGCTGGCACGTCCCTGGGTCGGGGACGTGGGTGTGTCCTGTAGCTGGCGTCGCAGGGTGAACGCACGCTCCGTCATGCGTGGGACGAGGCTTTCGTCCACCTTCACCCGCGCGTCTCCGCCGAGCGTCTCCGGATCGATGTAGGGAATGAAGGCCGATACCGAGCCGGAAAGCCAAACCGCCGACAGGTGCAAGGCCGGGACATCAAGAATGCGGGCCTCCACATCCGGCAGATTGGCGGCGACCTTCTCGGCCAGATGGGCTGCCTCGTTCAAGCGTTCGGCATTTCGGTTACGCGACAAGCTGGCGAACGCCTGGTTTCCGCCGGATCCGTCCGTCAGGTCCGCGTAGGCGACCTGCCCGGGCTCTTCCAAGAGATAGCGCCATCCAACCGGCTTCGCCTTTGCGAGCATGTCTGGACCCTCGATGTCGTCGAGGGCCAAGCGGTAGACCGGCAGGGGCTCGGCGATGTTCACCGCGGCGCCGCCGAGGGTCTCGGCAACGACCCGGGCGGCGCCGAGATCGCGCATCGCCTCGCCGATCAAGTGTTGGCCCGAAGCCGGTGGGTTTCGCCGTTGGACGATGGCCAATGTCAGGCTCCGATCGCGCTCTCGTCCCGGAAGGCGAGCGAGCTGGCGGCAACTCCGGCGATCGCTGCGCCAGCCGGTGGCGGCTTCGTGACGTAGGAGTGCGTCCACGTTCCGCCAGACTGATAATGGGAGGCGAATTGAGCAAACGCAATCTGGGTGTTGAGGTAGATCGGATCAGACACGTCGATGTATTCCGTTCCGCTTTGCGCGATCAGCCAGCCGGCGATGGCCTGGAAGTGACCTCCTCCACCATACCACCCGACCCGCGAACAAACAGGATTGCTCTTCGCAATCTCCGCCTGAATTTCGGAGAAGGTGAACGATCTCGCCTCCATGCGGTCCAGGTTGCCGGTGACCGTTAGTGCGGTGTCGAGATACCACGCCTTGTTGCAGCGCATTGGATCGCCGGCAGCGCCGACTTGGCAGCAGTCGGTTCGGGGGAGGGCCGCGTCGGCTACCGTGCATTGTTGCCAGAGGCTCGCGCGGTCAAAGTATTGCGAGACGCTGGTGCTCACAGCGGCCCAGCACCAATTTGTTTGTTGCTGTTGCGAAACCGAGAGGGAGAGGCTTCGGCCGGTAGGTCCGGCGCCTCCGAGCGGGCTTGCTGCAGGCGGCATCCTTGCCAACGGCACAGGTGACAGGAAGCGGGGCAGCGGCATGGCGTTTCGTTGAACAGCGCAATCTGAGGTGGATGTTACACGACCTGGGGCCGGTGTCCACGACGGCGACGCCGAGCCGCAACCCCCGCTGTCAATGACGTGAGTTCCCGCTAATGTGGCCTGTGGATCCAGAGTTCCAATATTGGCCGACGCCCCCTCAAATCCTCCCGGTCGCGACAAGCCCTGGCTTTTCCGGACCTATGCCGGCCATTCGAATGCGGCCGAATCGAACGCGCTCTACCGGTCGAACCTCGCCAAGGGCCAGACCGGCCTCTCCGTCGCCTTCGACCTGCCGACCCAGACGGGCTACGACCCCGACCACGAACTCGCCCGCGGGGAGGTCGGCAAGGTCGGCGTCTCGATCGCGCATCTCGGCGACATGCGGACGCTCTTCGCCGACATCCCGCTCTCGGCCATGAACACGTCGATGACGATCAACGCGCCGGCGGCCTGGCTGCTGGCGCTCTACGTCGCGACGGCCGAGGAGCAGGGCGTCGATCCGGCGACGCTCCAGGGCACGACGCAGAACGACATCATCAAGGAATACCTGTCGCGCGGCACCTACGTGTTCCCGCCCGCGCCCTCGATGCGGCTCATCAAGGACGTGATCCTCTACACGACCCGCGCGATGCCGCGCTGGAACCCGATGAATGTCTGCTCCTACCACCTGCAGGAGGCGGGGGCGACGCCGGTGCAGGAACTCGCCTTCGCGCTCGCGACCGCCGTCGCGGTGCTGGATACGGTGCGAGATTCGGGCGAGGTCGACGAGGCCGGCTTCGCGGATGCCTTCGCCCGCATCTCCTTCTTCGTGAATGCCGGGCTCCGCTTCGTCACCGAGATCGCGAAGATGCGGGCCTTCGCCGAGCTCTGGGACGAGCTGGCGCGCGAGCGCTACGGCATCACGGACCCGAAGAAGCGACTCTTCCGCTACGGCGTGCAGGTGAATTCGCTCGGCCTCACCGAGCAGCAGCCCGAGAACAACGTCCACCGCATCCTGATCGAGATGCTGGCCGTGACCCTGTCCAAAAAGGCGCGGGCGAGGGCGGTGCAGCTGCCGGCCTGGAACGAGGCGCTCGGCCTGCCGCGCTCCTGGGACCAGCAATGGTCGCT
>NZ_CAXTAZ010000088.1:0-9580 GCF_964242715.1 uncultured Enterovirga sp. | reverse complement strand
CGAGCTGCAGCCGGAGCTCGTGCTCGGCACCCAGATGGAGCGCCACGTCGCGAAAAGGCTCGGCATCGCCTGCGCGGTGATCTCGGCCCCGGTCCACGTCCAGGACTTCCCGGCCCGCTACTCGCCCCAGATGGGGTTCGAGGGCGCGAACGTGATCTTCGACACCTGGGTCCACCCCCTGATGATGGGCCTCGAGGAGCACCTGATCGGGATGTTCCGCGAGGATTCCGAGTTCCGCGACGACGCCTCCTCGCATCTCGGGCACGGCGTAAGCACCGCTCCCGATCCCTCCCCTGCAGGGGGCGGACTCGCGCGTCAGCGCGAGCCGGGTGGGGACGCCCGGCTGGGTTCACCCCACCCCGGTTCGGCTTCGCCGACTCGGCCCTCCCCTGCAGGGGAGGGATCAGGCGCCCGCCCTTCCCCGATCGTCATCCCGGCCACCCTCGGCTGGGCGCCGGAGGCCGAGCGCGAGCTCGGCAAGATCCCGTTCTTCGTCCGCGGCAAGGCCCGCCGCAACACCGAGAGCTTCGCCAAGACCCACGGCCTCGCCCTCATCACTCTCGAGACGCTCTACGATGCCAAAGCGCATTTCGGACGCTGAGACGAGCACGGTCCGGGCGGTGCCCGCGATTCGGGCGACACCCGTTCGGGTCGTGGTCGTCACGATGGACAGCCATCTCGCGGGCGCGGCGGCTCGCGCCGAGGCGGCGCTCCGGACCGAGATGCCCGGCCTGACGCTCGCGGTCCACGCGGCCGATGAATGGGGCCTCGACCCAAACGCGCTCGACCGGTGCCGGACCGATATCGCCCGGGGCGACATCGTGATCGCCTCGATGCTGTTCCTGGACGATCACATCCGGGCGGTGCTCCCGGCCCTCCAGGCTCGCCGCGACGGCTGCGACGCGATGGTTGCCTGCATGTCGGCCCCGGAGGTCGTCCGGCTGACCCGGATGGGCAAGCTTTCCATGGCTGGCGAGGCGACGGGCGCCATGGCCTGGCTCAAGCGCCTGCGCGGCAGCAGCAAGCCGGACAGCAAGGCGAGCGGCCAGAAGCAGATGAAGATGCTGCGGCGCATGCCGAAGCTGCTCCGCTTCATCCCGGGCACGGCGCAGGATCTGCGGGCCTATTTCCTTTCGCTGCAATATTGGCTCGCCGGGTCGGACGAGAACCTCGCCAATCTCGTCCGCATGCTGGTCGGCCGCTACAGTCAGGGGGAACGCGAGAGCCTGAAAAGCCGGCTCGCCCCTTCGCCGCCCGTGCATTATCCCGAGGTCGGGCTCTATCACCCGCGGGCCAAGAGCCGAATCGTCGAGGAACTCGGGCAGCTTCCCGCTCTCGCCAGGAGCGAGGCCGGCACGGTCGGCGTGCTCGTGATGCGATCCTATGTGCTCGGCGGCAACAGCGCCCATTACGATGGCGTGCTGGCCGCCTTCGAGGCGAGGGGGCTGCGGGTCGTCCCGGCCTTCTCCAGCGGGCTGGACCAGCGCCCGGCCATCGAGCGCTACTTCACGGCGAACGGCGTGACGACGATCGATGCGCTCGTCTCGCTTACGGGCTTCAGCCTCGTTGGAGGCCCTGCCTACAACGATGCCCGCGGGGCCGAAGAGGTTTTGGCCGGGCTGGACGTCCCCTACGTCGCGGCTCACCCGGTCGAGTTCCAGACTCTGGAGCAATGGGCGGCGGATGCGCGTGGCCTGTCTCCGGTCGAAGCCACGATGATGGTCGCGATCCCCGAACTCGATGGCGCCACGGGCCCGATCACCTTCGGAGGCCGCTCGAGCGGTGGCACGTGTTCGGGCTGCCCCCGCGCCTGCACCTTCCCGGCGGCCGAGCGCGCGCGCGACATGCATGTCTGCCTCGAACGGGCCGAGACGCTGGCAGACCGGGTCGCGAAGCTCGTCGCCCTCCGCCGCCGCGAGCGCCGCGAGCGGAAGGTCGGGATCGTGCTGTTCAACTTCCCGCCCAATGCCGGCGCGACCGGAACAGCCGCCTATCTCTCCGTCTTCCGTTCGCTGCACAACACGCTCGGCGCCCTCCGTGACGCCGGCTATGCGGTCGACGTCCCGGCAGACGCGGCGGACCTGCAGGCCGCGATCCTCGGCGGCAACGCCGCGCGCTTCGGCACGGACGCGAATGTCGGCGCACGGGTGCCGGTGGATCAGCATGTGCGGCGCGAGCGCTACCTGCCCGAGATCGAACGGCAATGGGGGCCGGCGCCCGGCCGCCACAACACCGACGGCGCCTCGCTCTTCGTGCTGGGGCAGCATTTCGGCAACGTCTTCGTCGGCGTGCAGCCGGCCTTCGGCTACGAGGGCGATCCGATGCGCCTCCTTTTCGAAGGGAGTTTCGCGCCGACCCACGCCTTCTCGGCCTTCTATCGCTGGCTGCGGGACGATTTCCAGGCGGACGCGATCCTGCATTTCGGCACGCATGGCGCACTCGAGTTCATGCCGGGCAAACAGGCCGGGCTGTCGGCCAGGTGCTGGCCTGACCGGCTCATCGGCGACCTGCCGAACATCTACCTCTACGCCTCGAACAACCCGTCCGAGGGGGCGCTAGCCAAGCGGCGGTCCGGGGCGACGTTGATCAGCTATCTGACGCCTCCGGTCGCGGCCGCCGGCCTCTACCGCGGGCTGCTCGACCTCAAGGGCTCGCTCGACCGCTGGCGCGGGCTCGACCCCGAGACCTGCACGGACAACCGTGCCGCTCTCGCCGACCTCATCCAGGCGCAGGCCTCGGCTGTCGATCTCGCATCCGCCGAGCCCGCCTGGATCCGGGGCGAGGCGGAAGCGCGGGTGCGCGGCCTCTCCCGCGCGCTCCTGGAGCTCGAATACACGCTGATCCCGCACGGTCTGCATGTCGTCGGCGAGACGCTCGATCCGGCCGCCAGGGCCGAGACCCTGGAGGCCGCAGGCGTGACGGAGCCCGGCGAGCGCGCGAGGCTCGACGCCCTGCTCGCACGGGACCATGAATTGCCGGCTCTCATCCACGCGCTCGACGGCGGCTACACGCGGCCGGCGCCGGGGGGCGATCTCCTGCGGACCACAGACGTCCTGCCGACGGGCCGCAACCTGCACGGATTCGACCCCTTCCGGATCCCGTCGGCCTTCGCGGTCCAGGACGGGGCGGCGCAGGCCGATAGGCTCCTCGCCCGCCACGCGGCGGACGGGGCCGGCCTGCCCGAGACCGTCGCGATGGTGTTATGGGGCACGGACAACCTGAAAAGCGAGGGCGGGCCGATCGGTCAGGCCCTGTGGCTTCTGGGAGCGGAGCCTCGCCACGACAGCTACGGCCGGCTCGCGGGCGCGCAGCTCGTCCCTCTCGACAGGCTCGGCCGGGCCCGGATCGACGTGATCGTCACCTTGTCCGGCATCTTCCGCGACCTTCTGCCGATGCAGACGCGCCTTCTGGCGGAAGCCGCGCATCTCGCCGCCGGAGCCGACGAGCCTGCGGAGATGAACTTCGTCCGCAAGCACGCGCTAGCCTATCAGGCCGAGCATGGCGGCACGCTCGAGGACGCCTCCTTGCGGGTGTTCGGCAATGCCGACGGCGCCTACGGCTCGAACGTCAACCAGATGGTCGATTCGGGGGTCTGGAGCGACGAGAACGAGCTCGCCCAAGCCTATCTCAGCCGGAAAGGCTTCGCCTATGGGGTCGACGGGCGGCCCGCACGTCACGACGCCCTCCTCTCCCACGTGCTGGCCCGGGTCGACGTGACCTATCAGAATCTCGACTCGGTCGAGCTCGGCGTCACGACCGTCGACCATTATTTCGACACGCTGGGCGGCATCTCGCGGGCCGTGAAGCAGGCGCGTGGCGGCCAGGATGCCGCGATCTATATCGGCGACCAGACCCGCGGGGGCGGCACCGTCCGGACGCTCTCCGAGCAGGTCTCTCTCGAGACCCGGACCCGGGCCCTGAACCCGAAATGGTACGAGGCCCTCCTCGCGCACGGCTACGAGGGCGTGCGCCAGATCGAGGCGCAGGTCACGAACACGATGGGATGGTCGGCCACCACCGGCCAGGTCCAGCCCTGGGTCTACCAGAAGCTGACCGAGACCTTCGTCCTCGATGCCACCATGCAGGAGCGGCTCGCGACGCTGAATCCGAAGGCCTCGGCCCGGGTCGCGAACCGCCTGATCGAGGCGCACGAGCGCCGCTACTGGTCGCCCGACGAGGCGACCCTCTCGAAACTCCGGCGCGCGAGCGAAGACCTCGAAGATCGGCTTGAAGGCGTAGGCATGGGAATGGCGGCATGAGCGCGACGATCGAACTGCCGGTCCGCAAGCGCGTCGAGCGCCGGCTGGACGGAGACGGCTCCGTCCAGGTCGCCCTCGACCCGAACCTGAAGATCGGCACCGCCAAGGTCTTCTCGGTCTATGGCAAGGGCGGGATCGGCAAGTCGACCACCTCGTCGAACCTCTCGGTCGCCTTCTCGAAAATCGGCAAGCGCGTGCTGCAGATCGGCTGCGACCCGAAGCACGATTCCACCTTCACGCTGACGAAGTCGCTGATCCCGACCGTGATCGACATCCTCGAAGGGGTGGATTTCCACTCCGAGGAGCTGCGCCCCGAGGATTTCGTCTTCGAGGGCTATAACGGGGTGATGTGCGTCGAAGCGGGCGGGCCGCCGGCCGGCACCGGCTGCGGCGGCTACGTGGTCGGCCAGACCGTGAAGCTCCTGAAGGAGCATCACCTCCTCGAGGAGACGGACGTCGTCATCTTCGATGTCCTCGGCGACGTCGTCTGCGGCGGCTTCGCGGCGCCGCTCCAGCATGCGGACCGGGCCCTGATCGTCGCCGCGAACGACTTCGACTCGATCTTCGCCATGAACCGCATCGTCCAGGCGATCGGCGCCAAAGCCAAGAATTATGGGGTCCGGCTCGGCGGCGTGATCGTCAACCGGTCCGCGGGCAGCGACCAGATCGACAAGTTCAACGCCGCCACGGGCTCGAAGACGCTCGCCCACTTCCCCGATCTCGACGCGATCCGCCGGAGCCGGCTGAAGAAGTCGACGCTATTCGAGATGGAGCAGACGCCCGAGATCCTGGCCGTGCAGAAGGAATATCTGCGCCTGGCCGAGAATCTTTGGAACGGCGTCGAGGCGGTGCCGGCGGTGCCGCTGAAGGATCGCGACATCTTCGACCTCCTGGGATTCGACTGATGCCGGCCGCGACTTACCAGAAGCGTCGGGGCGAAATCGAAACCTATTTCGACCGCACGGCCGCCGAGGCGTGGAAGCGCCTGACATCCGACGCGCCGGTCGGCCGCATCCGGGCGACCGTCCGGGCCGGCCGAGACACCATGCGGGCGACCCTCCTGTCCTGGCTGCCGGACGACCTGACGGGGATCCGGCTTCTCGACGCCGGCTGCGGCACCGGTGCCTTCGCGGTCGAAGCCGCGCGCCGTGGCGCCGACGTCGTGGCGATCGATGTCGCCCGGAACCTGGTCGACCTCGCCCGCGAGCGGGCGCCCCGGGATCTCGGACGCGGCCGGGTCTCGTTCCGGGTCGGCGACATGCTTGATCCGGCGCTCGGCCGCTTCGACCACGTGGTCGGCATGGATTCGCTGATCCACTATACGGCCGACGACTACCTCCGGGTGCTGGAGAGCCTGGCGCCCCGGACGGGGCGGTCGATCCTCTTCACCTTCGCACCCAGGACGGCGCCGCTCGCCGTGATGCACGCCGTCGGGCGCCTGTTCCCGCGTGGCGATCGCTCGCCGTCGCTGCAGCCTCTCGCCGAGTCGGAACTCCGCAGACGCTTGGCGGCCTCGCGTCTGCTGGCGGGATGGAGCCCGGCCCGCACGCATCGGGTGAAAAGCGGCTTCTACACGTCGCAGGCGCTGGAGCTCCTGCGATGAACCGAGCGCTAACCGCGAAGGCGGCCCGGGCCTGGATGCAGCTCGGCCCGCGTTTTTTGCCCTTCGCGGACGCGGCCAGCCCCGAGCTGCCGCTCGGCCGCTTGCTCCGTCTCTCACTCTTCCAGGTCTCCGTCGGGATGGCGGTGGTGCTCCTGAACGGCACCCTGAACCGCGTCATGATCGTCGAACTCGGGGTTCCGACGACGCTCGTGGCCGCGATGGTCTCGCTGCCGCTCCTCTTCGCCCCGTTCCGCGCGCTGGTCGGCTACCGCTCCGACCACCATCGCTCCGTCCTCGGCTGGCGGCGCGTGCCCTACATCTGGTTCGGTTCGCTGATCCAGTTCGGCGGCCTTGCGATCATGCCCTTCGCGCTGATCCTCCTGTCCGGCGATTCCAACGCGCCGCCGATCGTCGGCCAGCTCGCGGCCGCCCTCGCCTTCCTGCTCGTCGGCATCGGACTGCATACTACCCAGACCGCGGGCCTCGCGCTCGCAACCGATCTAGCCCCGGCCGCCTCCCGGCCTCGCGTCGTCGCCTTCCTCTATGTGATGCTGCTCGCCGGCATGGTGGGTAGCTCGGTCATCTTCGGCTTCGTCCTGTCGGACTTCAGCCAGATCCAGCTGATCCGGGTCATCCAGGGCGCCGCGATGGTGACCATGGGGCTGAACATCCTGGCGCTCTGGAAGCAGGAGCCCCGGAATCCGTCCCGCACGGTCGCAGACCCTGACAGGCCGAGCTTCTGGGATTCGTGGCAGGCTCTCCGAAAGGAAGGCCGCTGGGGCCGGGTCCTCGTTGCGGTCGGGCTCGGAACGGCGGGGTTCAGCATGCAGGACATCCTGCTCGAGCCCTATGGTGGCGAAATCCTCAAGCTGTCCGTCGGCGAGACGACCGCGCTCACGGCCCTGATCGCGACCGGAACGATCGCGGGCTTCGCGCTGGCGGCGCAGCGACTGGCGGATGGAGCCGACCCCTACAGGATCGCCGCGCTCGGCGTCCTCGCCGGCCTTTTCGCCTTCTCGGCCGTGATCTTCTCCGCCCCGCTCGACTCGCCGACCCTGTTCCGGATCGGGGCCGCGCTGATCGGGTTCGGCGGCGGCCTCTTCGCGGTCGGCACCCTGACGGCCGCGATGGCGCTCGGCCGCGAGGGTGAGGGTGGGCTCGCGCTTGGCGCCTGGGGCGCCGTCCAGGCGAGCGCGGCCGGGCTCGCCATCGCCTTCGGGGGCGCGCTCCGAGACGTGATGTCCGGACTGGCGACGAGCGGGGCGCTCGGACCGGCGCTCACCGACCCGTCGACCGGTTACGGCATCGTCTACCACGTCGAACTCGTCATCATGTTCCTGACCCTCGTGGCCCTCGGACCGCTGGTTCGCCCCGTCGGGGCGCCCCTCCACCGGGAGCCGACCAAGTTCGGCCTGTCCGAGATGCCAGGCTGACAGTTTCATAGAAAGGCGACATCCATGGGTGAGATCACCAGTTACATCGATGTGGCGCAGCTGACTTTGTATGCCTTCTACATCTTCTTCGCCGGGCTCGTTCTTTACCTGCGCCGGGAGGACAAGCGCGAGGGCTATCCGCTGCTCTCGGACCGGTCCGGCCGGGTTCGCGTCCAGGGCTTCCCGGCCATCCCGAGCCCGAAGAGCTTCTGGATGCCGGAAGGGCATATGTCCTACGCGCCCGAGACCACGACCGACATTCCGCGCGGCGGCTACCGGCCGGCCGCGCCCTGGCCAGGTGCCCCGATGACGCCGACCGGCAATCCGCTCCTCGACGGCGTCGGCCCCGCCGCCTGGGCGAACCGCGTGGACGAGCCGGAGCTGACCTGGGAGGGCGAGCCCGCGATCGTACCCCTGTCGATCGTGGACGGGACCTTCGTCGAGCCGCGTGACGTGAACCCGATCGGTATGCGGGTCTACGGGATGGATGGCCGCGAGGCAGGGATCGTCCGGGAGATCTGGACCGACCGGTCCGAGCCGCAGATCCGCTATCTCGAGGTGACGGTCGACACGCCGGCCGGCACGCCCCGGAACGTCTTGCTGCCGATGGGCTTCGCCGTGATCGACAAGCGGCGCGGCTGGGTGACCACCAATACGATCCTGGCGAGCCAGTTCGCGGACGTGCCGGAACTCAAGAGCGACCGGCAGATCACCAAGCTCGAGGAAGACAAGGTCACGGCCTATTTCGCCGGCGGCCTTCTCTATGCGACCCCCGGACGCCTGGAGCCCGTGATATGAGCCCCGCACCCGACGACCAGCTCCCGCGCGGCCTTCCGGGCCCGCTTCCCGAAGGGGAATCCATCCTCTGGCAGGGCGCCCCGCAGGCGCGGGCGCTTGCCCGAAGGGCGCTGCACGAGCGCCTCGTCCTGCTCTACTTCCTGGGGGCCGCCTGTTTCGTGGCCGGGATCAGCTGGAGCCGTGGACGCTCCGTCACGGAGGTCGCGGTCGCGCTCGGACTGACGGCGCTGGCCTGTCTCGCCGTGGTCGCGATCATTCGCATCTACGCGGCGCTCGTCGCCCGCACGACCGTCTACACGCTGACGACCCGCCGCATCGTCATGCGGATCGGTGTCGCGTGGCCGATCACCGTGAACCTGCCGCATGCCGAGATCGCGGGCGCGGCCTTCCGGGCCGATCCCGATGGCACCGGCGACATCCCGGTCGCGCTCGGCGGAGAAGGTCGGCTCGCCTATTTCCACCTTTGGCCGCATGCCCGTCCCTGGCGGGTCGGGCGCCCGGAACCGATGCTGCGCGCATTGCCCGAGGTGGGCCAGGTCGCTGCGCTCCTGGCCCGTTCGCTCGGCTCGGGCCCGCTCGGCCGCGCGGCAGCAGCCCGGGCGGATTCAGCTTCGGCGCCCGACCTCGCGCGCCATCCGGCCGCGGCCGCCTGAGGAGCTCAGCATGGCGACCACCTTTCAGCCCGATTCCTTCCCGAAAGGGCCGCTGATCGGAGCCGCGGGCGTGGTGGCGATCGCGCTCGTCGCCGCGATGACGCCCCGCCTCACCGGTGTCGGGAAGGTGACGGTCGCGCCGGGGATCCCGGTGGCCCAGCACGAACTCCGCTTCGAGGACGGGCCGGACGGCTCGGCCGTCGTCCGGGATGCGGGCGACGGCCGGATCGTCGTCGTGCTGGCCCCGCAGACGAACCATTTCGTGCGCGGCACGGTCAGAGGCCTCGTCCGCGAGCGGAAGCGCGAGGGCATCGGGGCCGAGCCGCCCTTCCGCCTGAGCCGCCTCGCGGACGGCCGCCTGACGCTGGAGGATTCGGCCACCCGGCGACGAATCAACCTGGATGCATTCGGGCGCTCGAATGTCGGCGCCTTTTCGGCCATCATGGAGGCGGCCGACAAGTCGAAGTGAGGTTCACGGTGTTTGGTGCGAGGCGGAGGATCGAGGTGCCCTGTACGGTCGAGATCGAGCAGACGGCGGAAAGCCTCCACGCGCATGTGGACCTCGACGGCATCGCGGCCGAGCCGGGCGACGAGGTCATCGTTCACGGTGCGCCGAGCCGCATCCCGTTCGGCGAGAAGATGACCATCCGGTGCCGGGCGACCGTCGTCAGGGCCGGGCCTCTGCAGCGGATCAAGGCACGGTTCGAGGGCTATCTCGAACTGACCGAATTGTTCGAAGTCAGCTTTTCGCCCGGGAGGAAGTCATGATGGCATCGGCGGAGGGCGGCATCGCCCCGAATGCCTCGACCCGCGAGGCGACCGACGACACGATCC
>NZ_CAXTAZ010000087.1:0-9825 GCF_964242715.1 uncultured Enterovirga sp. | reverse complement strand
TTCACGGTGTCGTACATGTGCCAGCGCCAATCGTCCGGGCCCATATTGCCGAGCGAGGCCGAGATGCCGCCCTGGGCCGCGACCGTGTGCGATCGGGTCGGAAAGACCTTGGTGATGCAGGCGGTGCGGAGCCCGGCTTCGGAGCAGCCGACGGTCGCCCGCAGGCCCGCGCCGCCCGCACCGACGACGACCACGTCGAAGGTGTGGTCGACGATGCGGTAGGCGTCGCCGTTGATCTTCGGGCCGGCGCCGTTGGCGCCATGTGTCGAGCCGTTCGTGGCCATCATCGTTCTCCGGAACGCTATCTGCGACCCCTGAGGGTTCGCGCCTCCCCTCCCCCTTTTGGGGAGGGGCTGGGGGTGTGGGTGGTGCAAGAGGAACCCGATCGGTTCCCCGTCCGCGATCCCCACCCCGGACCTTCGCTTCGCTTCGGCTCGGCCCTCCCCACGAGGGGAAGGGCAAACGTCGTGGTCTAGAGCGGCGGCAGCGGCACGCGGCCGAAGCTGATCTTGAGGATCGAGAACAAGCATACGGCGGCAATACCGAAGGCGAAGAAGGTATTCGCGATGCCGGCCGCGAATTTCAGCATGTGGTCGTGGACGTAATCCTCGACCACCGTCTGAAGCCCGATTCGCATGTGGAACGTGACCGAGATCATCAGGAGCGAGAGCAGGATGGCGACGAACGGGTTCGAGACGATCCGGATCGCATCCGGCCAGGACCGCCCGGCGAGGCTCGCCACGATGATCACGAAAGAGGTGACCAGCGGGATGTTCGCGATCGCCGAAAGGCGATGCAGATACCAATGCTCGACGCCGTGATGCGCCGCGCCGAGGCCCTTCACACGGGCCTGCGGCGTTTTCATCGAGCCGAATTCGTTGCGGCCGGTCGGTTCGCTCATCCCGTCCTCCTCAGCGCATGACATAGGCGACGATCCAGATCAGGATCGTCAGGACGGGGGACAGGATGAGGGTCAACCGGGCCATCATCATGCGGGTGCCGGGTTCGAAGCCGTGTCCCAGGTCCCAGGTCAGGTGGCGCACGCCGCCCAGCATGTGATGCATGAGCGCCCAGGTGTAGCCGAACAGGATCAGAAGGCCGATGGGCGAGCCGAAGAACCAGGCCGCGCGGTCATACGCCTCGGGCCCCGACGCCATCGAGAGAAGCCAGATCGCGACGAGCAGCGTCCCGGCATAGAGCGCCGAGCCGGTGGCGCGATGGAAGATGGACATCGCCATCGTCCAGGTCCAGCGGTAGATCTGCAGGTGCGGCGAAAGCGGCCGCACGGGTTGAGCCTTGGCATCCGCCATCAGGCGCTCCGGGTGATGAAGGTGAACGAGGGCTGTTTAGAAGGGTTCCTAGCCCCTTGGGCAGGACCCCGCAACGCAGGAGGAATGCCAGTTCGGCAGGTCACGCCAGCCTCCCGAGAAGGCGCCACCACGCATAGGCGAGCGGGGAGATGACGACGAGCGACAGCAGCCCGAAAGGCAATGTCAGCCGGGCCGCCGTTGCAATGCGGACGGAACCCAGTTCGGCCGCGACCAGGATCGGGGGCGCCTGGTAAGGCAGGAAAATGGTCGAGAACCCGATCACCTGGGCCATCACGACAGTCATGAGGTCGAACCCGGTCGCGGCCGAGAGATCGCCGGCGAGCGCCGTATAGAGCGCGGGCGCCCCGTTCGCAGTCGTCGCGATCGTCAGGAGAGAGGCGATCGCGATCAGGATGCCGAAATTGCGCGCCGTCCCGCCAGGTTCGAACGGAGCGATCGAGAGAAGGACCCGGCCGAGCGCAGCCCCGAGCCCGCTCTCCGTCACGACCGCAACGAGGCCGAGGATCGCGGCGATGTAGAAGCAGGTCCGCAGGCTGATGTGATTGAAGGCCTCCGGCGACAAGACCCCGATCCGGGGCAGGAGGCAGATCACCGCCGCCGCGAGCCCGATCCAGGCCGGCTGGATGCCGTGCAGGCTGTCCGTCATCCAGAAGGCGAGCGTGAGCGCAAGCACGACTGCAAGCCGGCGCTCGGCTCCGGTGAGCGGGGTCTTGCTGCCCGCCTCGGGGACGGCCGGCCGTGTGATCCTGTCCGGAAACAGCCGGCAGACGAGCCCGATCAGGAGAAGGCCCTTCGCGATGGCGAGCACCGGCGCGTGCAGGAGGAGATAGGGCAGATAGCGCAGATGCAGCCCGTAGAGAGCCTCCGCCGTGCCGGCCATGACAAGGTTCGGGACATTGGCCGGCAGGATGGCCGAGGACAGGATCGGGGTCGCGACGCCGACAGCCAGCACCGCGCCCGTGCGTCCAGGGCTGCCTGCGGCCAGGCCGAGCTCATCCGACATCGCCAGCACGACCGGCACGAGGAGCGCGATGCGGCCGAGATTCGACGGCATCACGAAAGCGAGCGCGAAGGCGAGGCCGACGAGACCGGCGATGAACAGCGGGTAGGAATGCGACAGCGGGCGGGCGAGATAACGAGCGATGCGAGCGCCGAGGCCGGTGCGGGTCATGGCCGAGCCGACGATCATGCCGGAGAGAACGAGCCAGAAGGCGGACGAGGCGAAGCCGGAGAAGACGGTTGCGGGCTTCGCGATCCCGGTCAGGGTCGCGGCCGCGAAGAAGCCGAGCGTGACCACGATCTCGGGAACGATCCCGGTGGCCCAGCCCAGAATACAAAGGCAGCCGATCAGGGCTACGAGCGTCACGGGCGTGGGACTCGGTTCGTCATTCGCGAAGGCATGCGCTCTCCGGCGCTTCTCCACAATTTGGAATGCGTCTAGGTTGCCTTCGCGATCTGCGAAGCCTGGAGGCCGCCCTGCATTTCGACCTCGTCGATCTCGGCCTGTTCCGCCACGTGGTGGATGCAGGCTCGATCACGCACGGCGCCGAGCGGGCGCATCTTGCGCTTGCGGCCGCTTCGACCCGGATCCGAGCGATGGAGACCGGCCTCGGCGCGAAACTCCTGATCCGGAGCCGCAACGGCGTGACCCCGACGCCAGCCGGGCGGGCGCTCCTCGCCCACGCCCGCACGATGCTGGCCCAGGCGGAGCGGCTTCGCGAGGAACTCGGCACCTTCGCGGGCGGGCTCAAGGGCGAGATCCGGATCCTGTCGAACACGAACGCCCTCACGGAATTCCTGCCGGACGCGCTCGGCATCTTCCTGGCCCGGCATACCGACATCTCGGTCGACCTGGAGGAACGGCTGTCGGACGAGATCGTGGGCCTCGTCGCGGAGGGCGCGGCCGATCTCGGGATCGTGGCCGGCACGGTGGAGACGGGATCGCTCGAGACCTTTCCCTTCCGACAGGACCGGTTCGTGGTGGTGGTGGCCGAGGGTCACCCGCTCGCCGGACAGGGGCCCGTCCCCTTCGCGGACGTGCTGCAGCTCGATTTCGTCGGTCTCGACCGGGCGAGCGCGCTGCAGCGTTTCCTGGCCGGAAAGGCGACCCGGGCCGGGCTGCCCCTCAAGCTGCGGGTGCAGCTCCGGAGTTTCGACGGCGTCTGCCGCATGGTCGGCGCCGGGGTCGGCATCGGCATCGTGCCCGAGACGACCGCGAAACTCGCCCAGCGCAGCTCGGCGATCGCGATCGTCCACCTGCAGGACGAATGGGCGATCCGCGACCTCTTCATCTGCACCCGCGCCTATCGCGAGCTGCCGCCGTCAGCCCGTCTCCTGGTGGATTTCTTGCGGGCACCAGAGGCGAGTGCTGAGCCTGGTGGTTAATCGACACACAACATTACCTGCAGCCTTCGCTCCAAAACCTTCCCGGCCTCTCAGCAAGGAGGCGCTATGACGTGCTGAACGAAGACGGGCCGTCGTGCTCCGGGGAGCGGGTTGGGATGTGGATCTTCGGCGTCCTCTGGTTTCTGGTCTTGTTCGGGGCGACGATCTTCGTGGCCGTCATGACCGTCCTCGGCCTGGTGCATGCCGCCCGGGGCCGGTACCGGGCGGCACTTGTCTGCCTCGGCATCGTCCTCGTCTTTCCGGCGCTGCACATCGCCGACGTCGCCCGGGGCTGGATCGCCGGGCGGCCCTTCGCAGAGGTGAAGATCGAGGCGGCGAGTGCCGGCCTGCCTGTGGTTCTGGCTCTGAGAGAGGCGGGCCATTGCTCGCACGTCTGCCGGGAGGCGCTGGCGCGCGGCTTCGCGCCCGAGATCGTGCAGACAAGCGGGCTGCGGCACCGGTTCGCTCGCCGCCCGGAGGAGTTCGTCGCGCATCGCCTCGGCACCTCGGAGGAGGCGTGCTCCCAGCCGTCTTCGGCTGACCACATGGTGCAATCGATCGGCGGCAAGGGCGGTGCGCCCTGTGTCATCGGGCGACGTGTCGCTTCGCTTCCCGCGCACCACGTGAGGATCAGCTTTGACGCGATCCCATTTCCGCGCGTCGTCGAAGCCGGATTCCCGCGGCTGACGTCGGACTTCAACCAGGGCTCCTACTTCCTCGTCGCGGACGAGGTTGGCCCGGACGCGACACGCCTCCTCGCGCAGTCTTTCCGGCATGTCAGGCAACCGGTCGGCTGGATCTGGGGCTGGCAATTCCTGCCGGCGGGATCGGCCAGACAGGTCGTCGGCGCGAAGCGTTCGCGCGACGAGGTCCTGAACGCGGTCCTCGGCTGGTCGCTCGTCGGCCGTCTTCCCGCCGACGACCCGAAGCCGCGCCGTTCCGTCGCGCGGCGCACCTGAAACGCGTCAGCGGACCAGGAACACGTCGTCCGGCGCGACTCCGAGGCCCGTGACGAGGGCGTTCGTCTGGTTCGCCATGCCGACGATCGCCAGCATGTGGCCATGCTGCCCGTCGGTCATGCCCTTGGCCCGGGCGGCAGCCGTGTGGGAGTGGATGCAGTATTGGCAGCCATTGGTGATCGAGACGGCGATGTAGATCAGCTCGCAGGTGAGCGGGTCGAGCGCGCCGGGCGCGATCATGATCGCCTTGAGGCCCTCCCAGACCCGCTTCAGCGTTCCCGCATCGTGGGCGAGCCCGCGCCAGAAATCGTTGACGAAGTCGGATTTCCGGGTCGTCCGGATGTCGTCGAACACGGCTTTCACGGCCGGGTCGCGCGCCACGTCCTCGTCCGTCCAGAGTTTTACCGTCGCCATCGCTTCCTCCCGGCCGCCGGTGCGTCGGCCCTGAATCCAGGCTCGGACCTTATCATCACTGGGCGCGCTACCCTCCTCACAAGGGGAGGTAGGTGCGCGTTCGAAGGCTCGTACGAACTCGAGATCGCTTCCGTTCAAAGCGCCGGCAACGGCAGCCCTCGGCGGGCGCAGGCTGCCTGCAAGGCGTTGGCGAGGAGGCAGGCGATGGTCATCGGGCCGACCCCGCCCGGAACGGGCGTGATCGCGCCGGCCACGGCTACCGCCTCTGCATAGGCCACGTCGCCGACGAGGCGCGTCTTGCCGGGCTCGCGGCCGGCGACGCGGTTGATGCCCACATCGATCACGACCGCGCCGGGCCGGATCCACTCGCCCCGGATCATCTCGGGGCGGCCGACCGCCGCGACCAGGATGTCGGCGCGGCGGCAGACCTCGGGCAGATCGCGCGTGCGGGAATGCGCGATCGTCACGGTGGCGCTCTCCGCCAGCAGCAGCTGCGCGACCGGCTTGCCCACGATGTTCGATCGTCCGACCACCACCGCCTCGAGCCCGGCGAGATCGGGCAGCACGGTTTTCGCGAGGCGCACGCAGCCCTGCGGCGTACAGGGAACGAGCGACGGCATCCCGGTCGCGAGGCGTCCGACATTGACCGGGTGGAAGCCGTCGACATCCTTGTCCGGATCGATCGCGACCAGCACCTTCGCGGCATCGATGTGAGCGGGAAGCGGAAGCTGCACCAGGATGCCGTCCACCTCCGGATCGGCGTTCAGGGCCGCGACGAGGTCGAGCAGCTCGCGCTCGCCGGTCGAGGCCGGCAGGACGTGGTCGATCGACCGCATCCCGACCTCGACCGTCAGGCGCTTCTTCGAGCCGACATAGACCCCGCTCGCGGGATCGTCGCCGACCAGCACCACGGCCAGACCCGGCTGGATCCCGGCACTCGCGAGGCGCGCTACCTCCTCCGCGACCCGGCCGCGGAGACGGGCGGCTTCGGTCGCGCCGTCGATGCGGATCGCCGTCATTCGACGAAAGACGCCGGGAAGAGGACGCCGGCCGGACCCGGCCGCCCCGCCTCGGGCGGCATCAGATCACGACCGGGTAGAGGTAGAGCTGGATCACGCGCTGGATGAAGAAGATGATGAGGACGAGGATGATCGGCGAGATGTCGATGCCGCCGAGATTCGGCAGAATGTTGCGGATCGGACGAAGGACAGGCTCGGTGATCTGGTAGAGAAAGTTCCAGATCGTCCTCACGACATCGTTGCGGACGTTGACGACGTTGAAGGCGATGAGCCAGCTCAGCACCGCCTGTGCGATCAGCAGCCACACATAGAGCTGCAGCGCCAACAGGATGACGTCGAGGAGCGCGCGCATGGATCGGGGGTGGCCTGAGGGAAGGTCGGAGCGCGGATGTAGCGACCAGGGCTCCGTCCGACAACCCGGCCGGTGGTCGGCTCACCGCCCCAAATCGCGTTAACTCCATGTAAAGTCCCGAGTTGACAGATCGCCGCGTCCCGGCCGAATCACCCGGATCGGGACGCGCACGCCATGATGTCGTCGCATCGGCAACGTCAGAGCTTGGCCGCAACGTCCATATTCGGTGATGAACAGCATGCGACACGGGCTTTCGGCGGCACTCGCGCTTCTTGGGACGGCCCTTCCGCTCGCCATTGCGGTAGCCGCACCGAAAGATCCGAGCGGAGTGTGGCTCACCGAGGACAAGCGCGCGCGCGTCCGGGTCGAGAAATGCGGCTCGGCCCAGGACCGGCTCTGCGGATACATCGTCTGGCTGAAGCCGGACACCAAGTCCGACCGGAAGGGTCCTCTGCTCGACGTCAACAATCCGGACCCGAAGAAGGCCAAGCGCCCCGTTGTCGGGCACCAGCTCATCCTCGGGCTGAAGGCCAATGACGACGACCAATACGAGGGCTCGATCTACAATGCCGATGACGGCAAGACCTACGACGTCACGATCTGGCTCGAGAAGCCCGGCGACCTGAAGGTCAAGGGTTGCCTGATCGGCTTTCTGTGCAGCACACAGAGCTGGACCGTCGCGACCGGCAAGGTGCCCGGTCAGCTGGAAGCCCCGACCGGCGCCCCGGACGGCCCGCGGCCGGATCCGGAATGGGCTACCAAGGCGACGCCCGCCGCGGTCGGCGCCAGCGAGCCGAAGCGGGACGCGAAGCCTCGCTCCTGACCCCCTTGGCGCGAGCAAGCTCGCCGATCCATGTGACATGCCGGCTTCTCGCCCGGCGAGACCTTTCAAGGAACAAGCGTTGCGCCCCCTGTTGAACGCCGAGCCTCCGACACCCTTGGAGCATCCGGCCGCGAAGCCCGCTTCTCCGGTCAACGATCCGAGCTTCCTGGCCGAGGGTCTGGTCGGCATGGCGGTGCGGCGGCCATGGCTCGTGATCGCGGTCTCGCTCCTGCTGTCGATCGCCGGTCTCTATGTGACCGCGACCCGCTTCGCGATCACGACCGAGACCGACCAGCTTCTCCAGACCGACGCGGACTGGGCGAAGCAGAAGATCGCCTACGAGACCGCCTTCCCGCAATTCTCGAAGTCGATCGTGGCCGTGATCGACGGCCAGACGCCCGAACTCGCCGAGGCCGGCGCCGCCAAGCTGGCCAGCGCGCTGGCCTCCGTCAAGGATCCCAACATCCGGGGCGCCTGGCGACCCGACGGCGGGCCTTTTTTCGACCGGAACGGCCTGCTTCTTCTGCCGCTCGACCAGGTCAAGACGACGACGGAGGCGCTCGTGCAGCAGCAGGGAACGCTGCTCGCGTTGTCGGGCGATCCAACCCTTCGTGGGCTGCTCCGCCTCATCGACCTCGGCGCGAGCCGGGGTGAACTCGAAGGGCAGGCGACGCTCGTCGACCGCGTCAGCGAGGTCGTCGAGCGTGTCCTCAAGGGCGAGCCTGCCTATCTGTCCTGGCAGACCTTGATGTCGGGCAAGCCCGCGCAACCGCGAGAGCTGCGCCGCTTCGTGCTGATCGACCCCGTGCTCGACTACAAGGCGCTCGAGCCGGCGGCCCTCGCCACGACCCGGATCCGCAAGGTCGGCGCCGAACTCGGCCTCGTGCCCGAGAAGGGCGTCCGGCTGCGCCTGACGGGGGCCGCGCCCCTCGCCGACGAGGAATTCGCGACGGTGCGGGAGGGCGCGCCGCTCCATCTCGGTCTCACGGTCGTCGCCATCGCGGTCATTCTGTGGCTCGCGCTGAAATCGGGCCGCGTGATCTTCGCGGTCCTCCTCACCACGGCGGCGGGCCTCGTCATCACGATCGGGGCCGGCCTGCTGATGGTCGGCCGGTTCAACGTCATTTCGGTCGCGGTCGCGGCCCTGTTCCTCGGGCTCGGCGTCGATTTCGGCATCCAGGTCGCCGTCCGCTACCGCGACGAGCGCCACAAGCTCGACGACGTCCGGGCCGCGATGCGGCTCGCCGCCAAGGGCGTCGGCTGGTCGCTGACGCTGGCGGCGCTGTCGCTCCTCGCGGGCTTCTTCTCCTTCCTGCCGACGTCCTTCCGGGGCGTCTCGGAACTCGGCCTGATCACCGGCGTCGGGATGATCATCGCCTTCCTGCTCAGCCTCACGCTGCTGCCCGCGCTGATCGTGGTGCTGAAGCCCTTGGGCGAGCCCGATACCGTCGAGATGCCGGCTCTCGCCGCGGTCGACCATTGGATCCTGCGGCACCGGAAACTCGTCATCACCCTGTCGACGCTGCTCGTCGTCGCCGGCCTGCCCTTTCTCCTGAAGCTCGAATTCGACGCGAACCCGATGCATCTGCGGAGCGCGGAGACCGAGGGCGTCGCGACCTTCCTCGACCTCACGCGCCAGCCCGGGCAGACGCCGAATACCCTCAGCGTGCTCGCGCCCTCGCTCGACGCCGCGAAGCCGCTGGCAATGCGGCTCGCAGCCCTGCCCGAGGTGTCCCAGGTCGTGACGATCGCGACCTTCGTGCCGGAGCAGCAGGAGGCGAAGCTGGCGCTGGTGAAGGCGGCGGCAGAGGAATTCGAAGCCCTGCTCGATCCCGCGCCGCCGGCCGAGCCGTCGAGCGATTCCGAACTCGTGGAAACTTTGCGCAAGACGGCCGAGACGCTTCGGACGAAGGCCGGCGCCGGCGCGAACGCCCTGTCCCGCCTCGCCGGGAACCTCGCGAGCCTCGCCGACGCAACCCCGGCTCGTCGCGCCGCCGCCTCCGAGGCGCTGGTCGGCGGGCTGCCGGCCCTGTTCGACCGCCTCCGGGCGCTCCTCTCGCCCGAAGCCGTGAGCGTCGAGACCCTGCCGGCCGATCTGCGACGGGATTGGCTCTCGCGCGACGGCAAGGCCCGGATCGAGGTCGCGCCGAAGGGCGACGCCAACGACAATGCCGTTCTCGAGCGTTTCAGCGAGGCGGTCAGGGCCGTGTCGCCCGCGACCTCCGGCCCGCCGGTCGACGTGGTCGAAGCCGGCCGCATCATCGCCCGGGCCTTCGTGGTCGCCGGTGCGATCGCGCTCGTCGCGATCTTCCTGATCCTGACGCTGGCGCTGCGCCGGCCGGCCGACGTCGCGCTCACGCTCGGGCCGCTCGTGATCGCCACGATCCTGACGCTCGAGACCGCCTACCTGATCGGAATGCCGCTCAACCTCGCCAACATCATCGCGCTGCCGCTGATGCTGGCCGTCGGAGTGAATTTCCACATCTACTACATGATCGCCTGGCGGAACGGCGTCGCCGACATGCTGGCCTCCAGCCTGACG
>NZ_CAXTAZ010000086.1:0-10564 GCF_964242715.1 uncultured Enterovirga sp. | reverse complement strand
AAACCCCAGCCGTGAATCCCGCTTCGAATCGGAAAGAGCTGAACCCGCTCTAGCGCGTGGGATGAAGCGCGGCTTTGAGCGCGATCTCCCGCTCCATCGTGATCGGCGCGTGCTGAAGCCGGATCAGCACGGCTGAGTCGGATCGGCATCGATTGTTTCCGGCCGTCCGGTCTTGTCCTGACCCGGTTCTCACGGACTGCCGACGGCCGAGCACCGTCCCAGTCCGCCTGACGCGGCAAGATGCAAGCACATGGAAGATGCACCCGCTTTGCCTGCCGCCGTTGTCCTTGGCCCAGACGATCAGGTTCTTCAGCTCCGAGAAGACGCTCTCGAACCGGCTGATCGAATCGGCGATCTGCCGGATCTGCTTCTTCGCATGGGTGCGGGCGTTACGGTCCCAGGACCGCAGCGACGACACAGGGATGTCCTGCCCGATAATCTCGACCGGGGCTGTAGCAGGTTAACGTCGTCGGAGACCATCCCGCATATCGCTTGGGCCGGCCTCGTCTTCGCCTCCCAGGCCCGTACAGTCCCATCTTGGTCCTGGCCGGCGCGCTCAATGCTCCGTGCCCTGGCCTTGCAACCTCGTCTATCTCGGCTCCGCGGCTACCTTCTTCATGTTCGGTTACGTCCTGTTCCCGCTGCGGCTTCACCATTCGCGAGCTGCGCCATGTCGATCTCCGGGCACAGAAAAGCCCGGCGCGAGGACCGGGCGTGGTGGTCAGGACATTGACGGCTGCCAGCGGTCCGCTCAGGACACCTTGATGATAAAGGTTCTCAGGCTCGCAGCATGTATCCTGACCGCCGCTATCGTGGCCGTCACCATTCTCCCGATCGGCTTGCGACCGGTCTCATCGCTGCCAGTCAGCTTCGAACGAATTGGGACCTATGCCGTGCTCGGAGCCGCGTTCAGCCTAAGCTATCCACGGCAAAAATGGGCACTCCTGGTTGGGTTGGTTTTGTTGGCCGGTATCCTCGAAACCGTGCAAACGCTTACCGGGACGAGGCACGGCCGCATTGAAGACTTCGCCATCAAAGCTGCCGGCGCGGTGATCGGCTCGGTGGCCGCCGTTCTTCTCCGGCGGGCTGCAACATTCAGGTCGGCTGCTTGATTCCGGCCTCAAGGTGGGCGGCTCGGCCTGCCCGCGGCGGTCTTGATGCGGTTCAGAGTGGAGTCTCTCTGGAGTGATCCGGCCCGGCTTGCCCCAAGAGTGGTCCGCGTAAGGCAGCCCTGCGCAGGCCAGACGAATTAACCGCTACAAAACTATAATCTCGACGGCGAATTAGGGCTCTGCTTTTGGTCTCCGCGCACCAAGCAGGGCGACAGATGAAGAAGGCCGTCACGGTTTGCTCTACAGCCGCAGTGCTGAGTGTCCTAGCGGCGTGGGCCTACCTCCTAGCCTGGCTTGGCTATTCAGCGCTTGATTGGTTAGCCGGCTTCATTAAGCCTTGGATTGAATGACCCCAAAGCTGCGCCGGCGGCGATTACGGCGCTTGTGATAAACGGCGCGATGATAAAGGAGGCGAGGCCCTGATACGGCCAAAGAGCAATAGTACTCAGCACGCCGACGATAACTCGTCGTTAGATAGAGCCCGAGACCTGGGCCGATAATCGGCATAGCGTTCACGGCGTCATCCCTTGTAGCCTAAACGTAGCGCCAGAGGCTTCATGGTTTGTGAAGGGTCTGCCTAAATTCGCAACAACGCAAGAGTTTTTTCGCCGCTACCCGGATCGCCGCTACATCGGCCCCCGGAGGAGCAGCCTTGAGCGGAAACGAAAGTTGAAAGGCGCTCAGCGACCTAGCCGGTTACAACTGCGGCGAGAGGTCGATGATGCCAGCCATGCCTACATTCGCCGTCCAAGTGTTTGAGCGCCGCGACGACGTGCTGATCTGGGGCGCGCGCCTGCCGTGCTGCAGCGACGTAGATGCTATCGCGAAGGCCGTCGAAGTTGCCGGCTGCTTCGGAGGCGCCGTCGCACTCTCGTTGCTCGTAAGCGATGCCGGCCTTGAATGGACGCTAGCCGTGCTCGGAGTCTTCGGCGAAACAGCCTACGACTTCGTCGAGAACCTGCCCCCGGATGCTCCGGTGGGCATGTCAGCCTAGATGCGGGAGACCGTCCAACCTCGACCTATTCCGGTCAGGACCAATGCGAAATCCTGACCCATAGCGGCATTGGCGATGTCCGGTCTCAGGAAGGTGCATCGACGCGCTCCAAGAGCAGGGACTTACTCCGAGCCCCTTCATGCCTTACGTCGCAGCCGAACAAACGGGACCTTCAGATCAAGATGTTCAGCCGCTCGATGCCATCCTGAGACCTGAAAAGATTTCAAGCCGCTCAAATGCTACTCGACTACGGGCGCGAATAGAGCGTTAGTCCTCTCGCGCACAAACGAACGGCGCGTTAGTAAAACGCGAAACATGACCGAAACTGACCTGTGCTCTTGCCCCGCCGGCTTTGGCCGTTGCGGGGCCGGATCAGTGACGGCGAGAGGTGCCGTCCTTCAGGAGGTCACCATGGCGAGAAGCAAAAGCCGGACGGCGAAACAGCACGATAAGGCGAGGCTCGGCGGTGCTGCGCCGGGCGTGCCCACGGACGGCGAGGCGAGCACCGCCCTACTTATCGCAGTGCCTGATGCCAGCCATCCGCGTGAGGGAAGCAAGGGCGCGCTTCTGGTGTCGCTTCTGTCCCTCCCCGAGGGCGCCAGCATCGACGATCTGATGGCGCGTACGGGCTGGTTGCCGCACACGACCCGAGCGGCCCTGACCGGACTGCGCAAGCGGGGCTTCGAGATCGCCCGCGACGCTGCTGAGAAGGGTGGAAGCCGGTACCGTATCGCCAAGGCTGAACCGGAGCCGGCGCCAGCTGCTCGCCGACGTCGGAAGGCTCGTAACGACGAAGCGCACGTCAGCGCGTGATGGCGACCTCCGGATCGGAGCTGGAGATCGAGGTGGCGCGTCTGCGCGATCTCGACCTCCGGTCACTCCGGGCCATGTGGCGGGCGATCACCGGCCGCCCAGCACCTACCCACCTGCCGCGCCATCTCCTCCTCCGGATCCTGGCCTATCGCATCCAGGCCGATGCTCTGGGCGACCTCAGCCGTGAAGCGCTTCTGTTCCTCGACCGGCTCGGGAGAGGAGACAGGAGCGTGCCCTTGCCGGAGCGGGCCGTCCGGCCCGGCACGGTGCTCGTCCGAGAATGGGCAGGCGCCCGCCACCACGTGATGGTCGATCAGGAGGGCTTCTCCTGGAACGGCCAGACGTACCGAAGCCTCTCGGAGGTCGCCGGGGCGATCACGGGGACGAAATGGTCAGGTCCCCGCTTCTTCGGCCTGAAGGGTAAGCCAGCATCACGGGAAAGGAGACTGGCATGAAGCCGAGCCTCCGCTGCGCTGTCTACACCCGCGTCTCGACCGAGCATGGACTCGACCAGGAGTTCAACTCTCTCGACAACCAGCGGGAGGCAGCCGAGGCCTATGTGAAAAGCCAAGCGCATGAAGGCTGGCGGCTGCTGCCGGGTCGCTACGACGACGGCGGCTTCTCAGGTGGCTCGACCGAGCGCCCAGCTCTTCAGCGGCTCCTGGAACAGGTGCGCCTCGGCCGGGTCGACGTGATCGTGGTCTACAAAGTCGATCGGCTCACTCGCTCGCTCGCCGACTTCGCCAAACTGGTGGAGCTCTTCGACCAGCACGGCGTCTCGTTCGTGTCGGTGACCCAAAGCTTCAACACCACGACCAGCATGGGGCGGTTGACGCTGAACGTCCTGCTGTCCTTCGCCCAGTTCGAGCGCGAGGTGACCTCGGAGCGCATCCGCGACAAGATCGCGGCCTCCAAACGTCGAGGCCTGTGGGTCGGCGGAATGGTCCCGCTCGGATACCGGGTCGAGAGCAAGAAGCTCGTGATCGAGGAGGAAGAGGCCGAACGGGTCCGGCTCATCTTCCGGCGCTATCTCGAGACCGGAAGCCTCGGCCTCCTGCTGGTCGACCTGCGGGAACAGGGGGTGGTCACGAAGTTGCGGCAGCTCTCGAACGGTCGCACCATCGGAGGCATCCCGTTCACGCGAGGGCCGCTCGCCTATCTCCTGCGTAACCGGTTCTACGTCGGTGAGATCAGCTTCAAGGGAACCACCCACAAGGCCGAGCACGCACCCATCCTGGGCCGGAATCTGTTCGAGGCCGTGCAGGTGAAGCTTGCTGGCCAGCGCGTCTCGCAGACGAAGCGGGGCCAGTCGGGCGCGCTCCTGGTCGGGCGCATCTACGACAGCATGGGACAGCGCTTCACGCCGACTCACGCGAAGAAGAACGGGATCCGCTATCGCTACTACATCAGCGCTTCGCTGGTTCAGGGTCGAACCGGTCTGGGCGGGACACGCATCCCCGCGCCCGAGATCGAAAGGACCGTCATCGAAGCGATCCGGACAGCAGCCGGATCTCAGGAACCAGACCATCGGGCGCTGATTGAAACCCATCTGGATCGGCTCGAGATCGGGTCCGACGAGATCCTGGTCCGCCTCCGGACCGATCGCGACGACGCGCAACCGACGATCACGATACCGTGGCGAGCGCCGTCCCAGTCTCGCCACCGCGAGATCATCGTCCCTCCCGACCGTTCCTCCCCGACGCGGCCGATGCGCGTCGAGACCCGGGCGACCCTGCTGGCCGCGATCGCCAAGGGCCGACGCTGGCTCGACGAGATCATCGACTGCAGGGTTGCAGGCCCCGACGCGATCGCCGCGCGAGAAGGCTGTACTGTGCGCCAGGTGAACGCCACGATCTCGCTCGCGCATCTCGCCCCCGACATCGTTGAAGCCGCCATCGCTGGCCGTCTGCCTCACGGGGTCGGTGTCCGCGAACTCACAGATGCCCCGTTGGCGTGGTCACGTCAGCGTGATGCGCTCGGGCTCGCAATCTAGGAACATTAGCCTTAGCTGATTGACACAAGGCATATACTCCTATAGCCGTGCTGCTCGATACAGGAGGCCGGCATGCGGGACGCAAGGCACAACCAGCTCACTGCGACATGGCTGAACACGGTTGCGGCCGGCATCGTGTCCGGAGGTTTCGTCAGCCAACTCACCATGCTCATGGACGGCGCAACCTTGGCCGGTCGAACCGCTGTGGTCGTCCTCTCCATCTCGGTTGGACTCGCGCTTCATGTAGCCGCCATACGCTGGATGTCGCGAGAGCCCGGCTCGCCGTAGGAGACCAGCGACTCAGCAGCTGCGCCGCGATCGCGATGTGCGTCCAGGAAGCACTATCTGGAGGGCCGGAGACGGGTGGCCCAAGACGGCCCAATACGGCGTGTGGAGACACGGTTCATGCCTCAGCTCGGGCAGCTGCCGGGCTAAGTTTTTGATACGTCGGCGTCTCTAGAAAACGGTGTCGCGTCGGGGCAACCGAGGGAGTGTGTGGTGGTGGACCCAGTCCACTCGAACCGGTCTCCGGCCTAGACATTCCCTGCTATCAGGGATTTTTGCGCAGAGTGGCGATCAAAGTCGCCCGAGTGGGTCCTCGAAAGGGCGAATATGCGCTGTAGACGCAACTCAAATTCCCTAGAAGTCTGAGCAGGGATTTCTCTGTGAGTTGCAGGGATTGCTCTCTCCGGTTCACGGAATGACGCCGTGTTTCCAGGGATTTCGCATTGCGTGAACGTCTCGCTTATCTCCTGGCCGCGCGCATGTTACGTGTCAGCCTGTGACGCTGGCATCATCTCATCCATCCACCTTCAAGCGTAATCAGCTCGACGGGGCCCTTTATGCACTCTTCAGCGGTCCGCCGCGATCGGTGAGTGAGCGTCTCGATCAACCCGTTCCTTCAGCATTCCGTACTCGGATCAAGCGTCTTCTCGAACTCGACCGTGACCTGGCGCCGACAGTGGGGACCGATTTTGCGTTCCACGACGCCGCGGCGCCCGGCAAGGGAAATGACGTTACCTACACCGACTACCGTGCTTTCAACGTAGCCGTTGCATTGGAGCTCGTCCGTTTCGGCTGCAAGCAACTCGAAGTTGTCGAGAAAGTTCTGGAGCTAGAACCTAAGTTGCGGAAAGCATTTGATCAAATCGCAAAGACCTATACGACCCGAGGTAGATCGTCTGAGACGACCGATAAAAAAGATCGAAAGCTCTATCTCATCGTGTCGCAGATTGAGCGACCTGAGCTGGACCTCATGGCAGCGTCTTTGATTGAAGTCGAGATTGCCGAGGGCGTGTTAGATCTCCAAGGTCGGCTCGACCGTCTACTCCCGAAAGTCATGTTCGGCGCCTTCGTCTTAGAGATCTCCGAATTGGCAGCACGCCTAACAGAGCTTCTGAAGGCCCTCCCCCCCACCCGGCGCGGCCGATGACCGATTGACTCGCTCCAATTGCAGTCCCTATAGAGGCTTCAATGAGGAGCGAGGAGGTCGCGGATGGCTTCGGATGATGACGGAAACGATCCAAAAGTGGGGTACAAGCGGCCGCCGGTTCACAGCCGCTTTAAGTCTGGTCAGTCGGGTAACCCGAAAGGCCGCTCGCCTAAGAGCAAGAACGCGGACACCCTTCTTCTCGCCGAGCTGGATCGCAAAATCACCATCACAGAGAACGGGATGTCCCGTACTCTGACCAAGCGCGAAGCCTTTATCGCGCGACTGGTCAACGGCGCGCTCAAGGGACGGAACAGAGAGATTGCCATCGTGGCTAAGCTCGTTCGTGAGGTCTCCCCCGCCGACCCCATCGTGTTCACAGACGCCGACGACGCAGCGCTGCAAACCGCGATCGCTCTTCTGCAGCCCCCGAAGCGGCGCCGAAGAAAGGAATAGCCGACCTGCAACGGGTAGAACGCCGATGACACGCGATGTGGCGAAACGGCAAATACTTCGCGGCCACCTGCTTCCCTTTGTGCTGTTAGCATTCGCCGCCGTAAAGCCCGACAGCGCATGTCTGCTGAGCTTTCACCACGCCGTGATTGCCGATGCATTCGAGCGGGCCTTCCTGGGCATGGTGACGAGGGCGGTCATCAACGCTCCTCCACGATCGATGAAGTCGTTCATCTGCTCGGTTGCGGGGGGTGTGTTGGGCCGTCGGGCGACAGCCTGATCTGAAGGTGATGGTCATCGCCGGCTCCCGGGCACTGGCGAGCGACCTGTTCGATCAGGTCCTCTCACTCCTATCGTCATCTTTCTTCCGCGCGCTGTTCCCTCATGTCCGCGTCACGGTCGACGGAATGACGATCCGAACAAGCGCTGGTGGGACGATCTCCTTCAGCGGCTTTCGCCAGACCCAGATTGGGCGTGGTGCTGACCTGGTCGTCCTTGATGATCCGATATCGCCGACCGACGTTCAGGACGAGAAGAAGCGGAGCGCAGATGGCGTACGACTCCGATCAGAGATCCTACCACGGTTCAACGATCCGGATCGGGGTTGCCTCTTGTGCGTTTCGCAGCGGCTCCACGATGACGACATTTCGGCTCAGATTCGAGCAACCGCTACAACCTGCCATACGGTCTCGATCCCGGCCATCGCCGTTCGCGACGAAGAATGGAAATTGCGGACCGGAGCGCTTGTTCGACGGAAGAAGGGTAAGCTGATCCAGCCTAGCCGATTGTCAAAACAATCGCTCCGTAGCCTTCTCCTCAGCATGGGCGGCCATCGTTTTAGGTCCCAGTACCAGCAAGATACCACAATGCCATTCGGATCGTACGGAGAAAATCGTACGGGCACATTCTACTACCCCAAGGGACATCCCCTCTATCGAGAAAGTTTCTTTGGTCCAGCCTGGTTCTTCGCAGTTGTACCTGAGACGCTCTATGCGTTGCACGAGCTCTTCGGCGAACCAGAGCCGCCCCGTAGATACGATGCCTCCCACGGCCCCACAGCCGAAGAGTGGCAGCGCGTTGCGCGCGTCCAGCAGCGGATGTTGGTCGAGAATTGTAAGGCCGGGAAAGCGCCGCCGACCGTTCGGGAGGTCCGCGACGAGGTGGCGAAGGACGGGAGGAATATGGATGGCTAACCGAAAGCGGACAGACGTCGCGCTCAGGTCTCGGCTGGCCGACGACCTTCGCGGGCGCAGCCGAAAGCGGCGGACCGTCATGAAGGCCGGCCTCACCTACTCGACGGACCTCGCAAAGCGGAACGACCTCTGTCCGGAACTCAGACTGGTCACTCGCAGCATCTCAGATCTGACCGTGCCGAGGCGTAAGGTCCGGAAGCAGCCGCAGAGCCAAATCGAACAGGTCGCTGCCGCCATTCAGACCGCCGGAAATTGCGACCCGGTGCTGATCGACCAGGACAACAATCTGATTGACGGAGAGGTGCGCCTCCTGGCCCATAAGCTTCTTGGTCTCGATACCGTCCCGTGCATCGTCGTCAGTCACCTCGATGCCAGAGCTCAGCGCTATCTGCGGCTGTCCCTGAACCGCCTGCAGGAGAAGGGCAGTTGGGACCTTGATGGCCTGAAACTCGAATTCCAGGAACTCCTCCTTGACGACATCGACCTGCGGGTGACCGGCTTCGACCTCGATGAGATCGATCAGATCCTCCTTGATGAGGAGCCGAGCGCCGTCGAAAGACTTCCGCCCGTTCCGAAGCAGAGCGATGTGAGGCCGGGCGACTTGTACGGACTTGGCGAGTCCCGCGTCGTCTGTGGCAATGCCTTAGATCCCGATGTCCTTTCGCGCCTGATGGGCGGGAAGCTGGCCCGGCTGATCCTGACCGACCAGCCTTTCAACGTTCCGATCCAGGGACATGTGACCGGCGGACGCCACGAGGAGTTCGCGATGGCGTCAGGCGAGATGAGCACGGAGGAGTTTCTGGATTTCACGAAGGCCTGGGTGGGAACGTCGCTCCGGCACTTGGTCGATGGAGGGGTCTTCGGCACATTCATCGACTGGAGAGGCCAGGACGTAGTCACGCAGGCCGCGGCCGCCAATGAGTTGAGCCAGCTCAACCTGATCGTTTGGGCCAAGACGAATGCCGGGATGGGTTCCCTGTATCGGTCCCAGCATGAGCTCCTACCATTGTTCAAAAAAGGCAATGCGCCACACGTGAACAACATCCATCTGGGTCGGAAGGGGCGGTCTCGATCGAATCTTTGGACGTATCCCGGCGCGTCTGCGATCAATTCGGACGCCAGGCGTGGCCTTGAAGACCATCCGACCGTTAAGCCTGTCGCATTGCTTGAAGACGCGATCCTCGATATGTCAGATCGTGGCGAGACCGTTCTCGATCCCTTCCTCGGATCAGGGTCGACGCTTATTGCCGCCGAGAAGACTGGCCGAACCTGCTATGGCCTCGAGATCGAACCGCACTATGTCCAGTGCATCATCAATCGCTTTGAATCGATGACAGGCCAGGCAGCCGTTCTGCTCAGCCGGTTCGACGCAGAATGCGGCGCGGCTTGGCCGGAGCCTCCGATTGTGGGGGAGACGAAGCCCCCGGTTCCCTCACCATCTTGATGGCTAAGGCGGCCACGCGTTCGCTTACCGTCAACGCCGCTGAAGGACTCCGACGCTCGCAGCTGGCCAGGAAAGCCACGCTGCCGACACCGCCACATCATCCGATGCGTTCCGCCACTTCGTGCATAGTCTCTGGCGGCAACTTTGCGCCCAAGACGGGCATTCAGACGGCGCGAATTACGGCTTCGAAGCGGACATCTCCACCGCCAACCCGGGACGCAGGCGTTCGGCCGCGAAGTCGAGGAAGGTGCGCGTTTTCAGTGGCAGGGGGCCCTGGTCGGGGTGGAGCAAGCTGACCGGCACAGGCGATCCCTCGTATTCCTGAAGCACGACGCGCAGCGCGCCCTCAGCTACGTGGGTGGCAGATTGGTAGGAGAGCATCTGCGCGAAGCCGACACCCGCTGCCGCCGCGTCGATCCCGGCCTCGACCGTGCTGACCGTCAAGCGCGGGCGGATCGGCACCGCGAAGAGCGTGCCCCGGCCGGGGTTGCGGAAGTTCCAGCTTCGCGCGGTGTTCAAGCCCTCGTAGAGAATGCAGGGAAGGGCCGACAGCTCTTCCGGATGCCGCAGGACGCTATGGCGCGCGAGAAGGTCTGACGCCGCGACGAGGACGCGCCGCACCCGGCCAACCTGCACCGCCTTTAAGCCGCTGTCCGGCAGGGCGCCGATGCGCAGGGCCACGTCCACTTGCTCGTCGACGAGGTCAAGGTTGCGATCCGTGAGTACAAGGCGGACATCGATCTCCGGGTACAAGCCGAGGAAGGCGGTCACGGCCGGCAGCACGTGGAGGCGCCCGAACACCACGGGCGCCGTGACGATCAGCTCGCCGCGCGGCCGGCGCCACTCCCCTGCGACTGCGCGCTCCGCGTCGTCGACCTGCTCAAGAATGCGCCGGGACGCGGCGAGGTAGGCGGCGCCGGCCTCGGTGGGGGTGAGCCCGCGGGTCGAGCGCACGAGTAAGCGCGCGTTGAGACGCGCTTCGAGTTCCGCGATCTTGCGACTCAGGGTCGGCAGCGGCACCCCGACGCGGCGGCTCGCGGCCGAGAGGCTGCCGTGCTCAACAGCTGCCGCTAGCAAGGCCATTGCTTCCAGCCGGTCCATCGCCTTCCTCTCGGTTTCCGAGATGGCTGTTC